>NZ_JAALEB010000317.1:0-6266 GCF_014145165.1 Dietzia sp. Cai40
GCCTCGAGCGCGTGCGCGCGCGCGGCGCCGCGGTCGATGCTCACGATGGCGCCGGTCCACACCCCGTGGCGCCGGCCGGCCTCCGCGACGGCGGGGAGGATGAACGCCAGGGCGTCCTCGGCCGTGTCGAAGGCGGCGGACTTGTCCGGGATGGAGGCGAACTCCAGTGCCACGACGCCCTGGGCGGCGGCGTCGGCCACCACCTCGTCGAGCAACCGACCGAGCCGCTCCGGGGTCCTCAGGAGCGAGATGAGCAGGCCGTAGGCGTCGAGGAAGCGGGTGAAGTCGGGGAACTCGACGAGCGGCGGGACCTCCACGCCGTCCTCGGCACACCACTCGCGCATGGTCTCGGCCCGCATCGCGGCCTCGAGGTGGACGTGCAGGTGCGCCTTGGGCAGGGCGGCGAAGCGCTCGTACGCGGGGGAGTGCGCGGCCGGTGCCGGGTGGCTCATCCCTTCGGTTCGACGTCGCGCGCCTCGTCGGCGACGTGCTGCAGCGTCATGGGATCGGAACCGTCCCAGGACGTGACGTTCCGGGCCTGCGGCAGGTCGTCACGGTGGAACACCGGGTTGTGGCCCTTGGCCTTCTGCCGCAGGTAGTGCTGGAGCAGGGCCACCGCGAGACCGCTGAGCGGGATGATCGCGATGAGGTTGATGGTGGCCATGACTCCCATGAACAGGTCCGCCATGTTCCAGATGAGGTCGACCGACCCCAGGCAGCCACCGAGCACGGCCAGGATGACCAGCACGCGGAAGACGCGCAGGGCCACGGGGCTCTCGCGCAGGAAGCGGATGTTGGCCTCGCCGTAGTAGGAGTTACCGAGGATCGAGGAGAAGGCGAGGAAGAAGATGACCACCATGAGGAAGGGCACGCCCCAGTCGCCGACCTGTGAGGCCAGTGAGTCCTGGGTGAGGGTGATGCCCTCGCGGTCGCCGCCGAACTCCGGGTTGGCGAGCAGGATGATGAACGCGGTGGCCGAACACACGACCAGGGTGTCGAAGTAGACGCCGAGCGCCTGCACCAGGCCCTGCTTGACGGGGTGGGAGACGGAGGCGGTGGCCGCCGCGTTGGGGACCGAGCCCATGCCGGCCTCGTTGGAGAACAGTCCACGCCGCATGCCCTGCATGATCGCCGCGCCGATCGCGGCGCCCGCGACCTCGCGGAAGCCCAGGGCGTGGCCGACGATCAGGGAGATCATCTCCGGGACCTCGGTGATGTTGATCGCCACCACCACGAGGGCGACGACGATGTAGGCGATCGCCATGAGCGGGACCACGATCTCGGTGACCGCGGACAGTCGCCGGATGCCGCCGAAGATCACCGCGCCGACCACCAGTGCCAGCACGACGCCGATGACCAGGCCGGACCCGAGCCCCTCGAGGCCGAACTGGTTGCGTACCGAGGCCGAGATGGAGTTGGCCTGGACGGCGTTGAAGACGAAGCCGTAGGTCACGGTGATGATCACCGCGAAGGCGACCGCCACCGGCTTCCACCCGAGGCCGTCGCGGATGTAGTAGGCGGGGCCGCCGATGTAGGAGTCCTTGCCCCGGACCTTGTAGAGCTGGGCGAGTGTGGACTCGACGAACGCGGTGGCGCCTCCGATGATCGCGAGCACCCACATCCAGAACACTGCACCGGGTCCGCCGACCGTGATCGCGATCGCAACGCCGGCGATGTTCCCGGTGCCCACGCGGGAGGCGGCGGAGACGGTGAAGGCGCGGAAGGCGGAGATGCCCTTCTTGTCCGGCTCGATGTCCGAGGGCTTCTCGACGATCGTCCTGAACATCTCCGGGAACATCCGGATCTGGACTATCAGTGTGGTGAAGGAGAAGTACAGGCCGGCGATGACGAGTAGCGCGATGACCGCGTACCAGTAGACATCGTTGACGGATGCTATGAAGTCGGCGAGAGCGCTCACTCGGGAGACGGTAGTCGATCATCGCTGATGTGACGATGCGACTTACCCTGGGTGTCGTGACCGATTTATCGCCCACTGCTCCGGATGTCGCAGTCCTGTTCGAGGGCGGGGGGATGCGGGCGGTCCACACGGCGGGGGTCGTGGAGACGCTCATCGATGCGGGCATCCACGGTGGGATGGCTGCGGGGATCTCCGCTGGGGCCACGCACGTGGCCAACTATCTGTCGCGCGAGGGCGTCCGCGCGCGGAAGAGCTTCGTCGAACTCGCGGCGGACCCCAACTTCGGGGACTGGCGCAGCTTCGCCCGGGGGAAGGGGCTGTTCAACGCCGAGTACATCTACGAGCAGACCGGTCTGCCGGACCAGGTGTTGCCGTACGACTTCGACACGTTCTCCAGCAGCGGCACGGCCGCGAGGATCGGGACCTTCCGGTGTTCGGACGGTGCCACGGTCTTCTGGACCGAGGAGGACGCCTCGAGCATGCCGGAGCTCATGCGGATGGTCAGGTCGTCCTCGACGATGCCGGTGTGGATGCCGCCGGTGCTGATCGACGGCGAGTACTACGTGGACGGGGCCCTGGGCCATGACGGCGGGATCCCGCTGTCCGCGGCGCGGGAGGCCGGATACGAGAGATTTCTGGTGGTGCTGACCCAGCCGAGTGGATACCGGAAGATCCCGCCGCGGCGACTTACCCCGTTCTACCGCTCGTACTTCCGGCGGTTCCCGGCGGTGGGGGAGGCCCTCCTGCACAGGTGGGCGCTCTACAACGAGACGCTCGACGAGATCGAGGCTCTCGAGGAGTCTGGCGACGCGGTGGTGTTCCGTCCGGAGCGCGTGTTGATCCGGAGTTACGAGCGCAGGGTCGACCGTCTCGCGGAGGCCTACGTCCTGGGGAGGGAGCAGGCGCGGCGAGAGGTCGACGTCTGGCTTGAGTTCTGCGGGATGTGACGGGCGCGCGAGATGACACGCCCTGCGAAATGCGAAGCGCCCCGGTGGCGGACCACCGGGGCGTGTCGAGTTTCGCTCAGGAACCGAAGAGCGCCGCGCCTCCGGCGAGGGTGCCGAGGATGTAGGCGGGCAGGCCGAGGAAGCCGTCGATCGCTGCCGAGCCGGTGCCCGTGTCGGGAAGGAGATCGGCGGAGCCGCTGGCGAGGTTGGCCCAGAATTTAGAGAACATGTGATGTCCTTTCGAGAGAGGGTGCCCCACGGGGTGGTGGGGTACGTCACTCACGGCACGGACGAATGCCGACCGTTTCCACACTTCGTCTGCCGAGACAAAGCTTCTCAGCGTATTCGTAACAGTTTCGCTGCGGGGTTCCTACTTGATGAAGATCGTCCTATAGTCGGACCAGGGCGACCGAGATGTAGTCCAAGGGGTGGGCTGACCAGGGCCGCTCTGGAAGGAGTTCATCATGTTGGGAAGTCTCTATGAGGTCGCCGGTTCGTCTATTGAGGCGACGGCCAGCCTCGCCCAAGATTCGGGATCGACCCTGGTCGATGTAGCCACCGCTCTGCCGACGTTGGTTCTCGCCTTGCTGTGGGAGACCGTGTTCGGTGTCGCCGAAGATCTGGGGTCGACCATCATGCCGCCGGTCTGACGGGCCGTACGGCGATCTGATTCCCAGCCGCCTCCCGTCGTGGGGGGCGGCTGATCGCGTGGGTGGGGCCTGCGCCGCCGACGGGTGGGGCGAGTGCGGGGGCGGAGTCCGCCGTGCGACATTAGACAGACCGGTCTGTCGACCGCTACCCTCGCGGACATGACCGGTACAGACGCCGCCGCCCGCCCCGCTCGTCCCGCCCGCGCCCCCAAGCCGCAGGGCCAGTGGAAGATCGACGGCAAGCTCACGCTCAACCACAACGAGGAGTTCAAGCTCACCGACGACGCGCTCAACGTGCGCCAGAGGATCCTCGACACCTACTCCAAGGAGGGGTTCGCCTCCATCCCGTCCGACGACCTGTCGGGACGGATGCGCTGGTGGGGCCTGTACACCCAGCGCAAGCAGGGGCTGGACGGCTCGCGGACCTCCAAGCTCGAGGCCGACGAGCTGCAGGACGAGTACTTCATGATGCGGGTCCGGACCGACGGCGGCGCGGTGACCACCGACCAGCTGCGGGTACTGGCGGGCATCTCGACCGACTTCGCCCGCGGCACCGCGGACATCTCCGACCGGCAGAACATCCAGTACCACTGGATCGCCATCGAGGACGTGCCCGAGGTCTGGCAGCGGCTCGAGGACGTCGGGATCGACACGGTCGAGGCCTGCGGTGACTGCCCGCGCGTGATCCTCGGCAGCCCGGTCGCCGGCGTGGCCGAGTCCGAGATCCTGGACCCGACCCCGGTGATCGCCGAGATCAAGGCCAAGTACATCGGCACGCCCGAGTTCTCCAACCTGCCGCGCAAGTTCAAGTCCGCCATCACCGGGCACCCGAGCCTCGACGTGGTCCACGAGATCAACGACATCTCGCTGGTGGGCGTCCGGCATCCGGAGCTCGGCCCGGGCTACGACCTCTGGGTGGGTGGCGGTTTGTCCACCAACCCGCAGCTCGCCACCCGCATCGGCGTGTTCGTCCGCCAGGAGGAGGCCGCCGAGGTGTGGGCCGGCGTGGTGGGGATCTTCCGCGACTACGGCTACCGGCGCATGCGCACCCGCGCCCGGCTCAAGTTCCTCATCAAGGACTGGGGTGCCGAGAAGTTCCGCCAGGTCCTCCAGGACGAGTACCTGGGCCGCGAGCTCCCGGACGGACCCGCTCCCGAGCGTGGCGTGGGTTCGGGCGACCACGTGGGCGTCTACGAGCAGAAGGACGGCCGCTTCTACGTCGGCGCCGCCCCCACCGTCGGCCGCGTGGGCGGCGAGAAGCTCTCGCAGGTCGCCGACCTCGCCGAGGCCGCGGGCTCCCACCGGGTCCGCTTCACCCCGCACCAGAAGCTGCTCGTCCTGGACGTCGAGCCGGAGAAGGTCGAGGAGTTGGTCGAGGGACTGGCCGCCATCGGGCTGCACGCCCGCCCGAGCTCGTTCCGCCGCTCCACCATGGCGTGCACCGGCATCGAGTTCTGCAAGCTCGCCTTTGTCGACACCAAGGACACCGCCACCGCGCTGATCGGCGAGCTCGAGAACCGGTTCGCCGACGACGCGCCCCTGCGCACGCCGTTGTCGATCCACCTCAACGGCTGCCCCAACAGCTGTGCGCGCATCCAGACCGCCGACATCGGCCTCAAGGGCCAGCTGCTCGACGGCGACACCCCGGGCTTCCAGGTCCACCTCGGTGGCGGCCTGGCCTCCCAGGACCAGGAGTCGGGTGGGCTCGGCCGCACGGTCCGCGGACTCCGCGTGCCGTCCGCGGACCTGCCCGACTACGTGGAGCGCGTGATCCGCAAGTACATGGAGACCGGTGCCGACGGCGAGACGTTCGCCGAGTGGGCCCACCGTGTGGAGGAGGAGGTTCTGGTATGACCGCAGTCGCACTCGATCTGCTGCCCCGCAGCACCGTCCTGACCCCCGGCCCCGGCCGGCGTCGGACCACCGAGGAACTCAAGGCCATCGCCGAGGACGCGGCGCGTCGATTCGACGACCGCGGGCTCTACGGCCACCACGGCGAGGTCGACCCCGCCGAGGTCCTGGCCTGGGCGGGCGAGACCTTCGGCGACGCCCTCGCCGTGGCCTGCTCGATGGCCAACACCGTGGTGCCGGAGATGACCGCGCAGTACGCCCCGGGAGTGGACGTGCTCTTCCTCGACACGGGGTACCACTTCTCGGAGACCATCGGCGTCCGGGACGCCCTCGCGTCCACACCGGGCCTGAACGTCGTGGACGTGCGCAGCCCCGCGAGCCGTGAGGAGCACGAGGCCGCGCTCGGCCCGCGCCCGTTCGAGACGAACCCGGAGCTGTGCTGCCGCCTGCGCAAGGTGGAGCCGCTCGACGCGGCGCTGTCCGGATACGAGGCGTGGATCACCGGTCTGCGCCGGGTGGACACCGACCACCGCGCCGGAGCGGCGATCGTGGAGTGGGACGCCAAGCACTCGATGATCAAGATCAACCCGCTCGTGGCGTGGACCCTGGATCGCGTCCACGCCTACGCGGAGGAGCACGGGTGCCTCCTCAATCCCCTGCTCGACGACGGCTTCCCGTCGATAGGCTGTGAGCCGTGCACCCACCGCGTCGAAGCCGGAGCGGATCCGCGCTCAGGTCGCTGGGCCGGTTCCTCCAAGACCGAGTGCGGCATCCACCTGTGACGATCGCGTTCGCTGACGCCGCCCCCGCGGCCGAGCGGCCGGCGGCACCCGCGTTGGACGGCCTCCCCCTGACGGTGGGGCTGTCCGCGCGCGAGGTGCTGGTGGTGGGCGCGGGGCC
>NZ_JAALEB010000318.1:0-1638 GCF_014145165.1 Dietzia sp. Cai40
GGCCGCCGGCTCCGCGCCGCAGCCCTCGGACGACGATCCGGCCGGTGGTACCCCGGCCGACAAGCCCTGACCTGCAGACGGTGAGTGAGCACGACTCTCCGTGGAGAGTCGTCGCCTCTCCCTTGGCCGGGCTGGGTCCGCTGGACGTCCACGCGCTGTACAAGCTGCGCGTGGACGTCTTCGTCGCCGAGCAGGACTGCCCGTACGCGGAGATCGACGAGGTCGACGCCGACCCCGGCACCACGCACCTGTTGGCCTGGGCTCCGGCCACCGAATCCGGTCCGGACGAGTTGGTGGCCACCCTGCGCGTGTTCGGGTCGGGGGTCCACGGTGGGGTCATGCACCTCGGCCGGGTGTGCACGGCTCCCGGGTGGCGAGGGCGGGGGATCGCCGGTGTCCTGATCCGTCGCGGACTCGAGCTGTGCGGCGAGCTGCCCGTCGAGATAGGCGCCCAGTCCCACCTCGAGGGGTGGTACGAGCAGTTCGGGTTCCTCCGTTGCGGACCGGACTACCTGGATGAACGGATCCCGCACCTCCCCATGAGGCGCGACCTCCTAGGATGAGGCGTGGCTCACCCCTCCCCACATCTCCCGAGGACACCATATGACGTCTGACGCTGCATCCGGTTCACACTCCGCATCCGGTTCGCTGGTCACGGCACCTCTGGTCAAGGCACTTCTCCCCGAGAGCGAGATGCCGACCCACTGGTACAACATCCAGGCCGACCTGCCCGAGCAGATGGCGCCGCACCTGCACCCGGGCACGAAGGAGCCGCTCGGGCCGGAGGACCTGGCGCCGTTGTTCCCGATGGCGCTCATCGAGCAGGAGGTCACCGGGGAGCGGTACGTCGAGATCCCCGAGGAGGTGCGGGAGATCTACCGGCTGTGGCGGCCCTCGCCCCTCATCCGGGCCCGCCGACTGGAGAAGGCCCTCGGCACCTCGGCGAGGATCTACTACAAGTACGAGGGCACCAGCCCGGTCGGCTCACACAAGCCCAACACGGCCGTGGCCCAGGCGTACTACAACGCCGCGGAGGGCATCACCAAGCTCACCACCGAGACCGGCGCCGGTCAGTGGGGCGCGTCGCTGGCGTTCGCCGGTCAGGCCTTCGGCATCGAGGTTGAGGTCTGGCAGGTCAAGGCGTCCTTCGAGTCCAAGCCGTACCGCCGGATGCTCATGGAGACCTTCGGCGCCTCCGTCCACCCGAGCCCCTCCGACCTGACCGAGGCGGGCCGGTCCTTCCTCGCCAAGGACCCCCACACCCCCGGTTCGCTGGGAATGGCGGTGTCGGAGGCGGTCGAGGTGGCGGCGGGCGACCCCGAGGCCCGCTACTCCCTGGGTTCCGTCCTCAACCACGTGTGCCTGCACCAGACGATCATCGGCGAGGAGGCCCTCAAACAGCTCGAGATGTTCGGGGAGGCCGCGCCCGACTACGTCTTCGGGTGCGCTGGGGGCGGCTCCAACCTCGCCGGTCTGGCGTTCCCGTTCATCCGCGAGAACCTGGCCGGGGCGCAGACGAGGATCGTGGCCGTCGAACCGACCGCCTGCCCGTCCATGACCGAGGGCGAGTTCCGATACGACCACGGAGACGTGGCGGGTCTGACCCCGCTCATGAAGATGTACACGCTGGGCCAGGAC
>NZ_JAALEB010000319.1:0-6910 GCF_014145165.1 Dietzia sp. Cai40
GGGCGGCCGCGGCGAAAAGCAACACCGCCAGCGCGCTCCACAGCAGGACGTCCAAGGTGCCGGCCTCGGGGGAGGTCAGTTCCACGGCCGCCACCACCAGCGCGCCGATCCCGCCGAGCGCGGTGGCCGCCACGTACGCGACCGTCTGCGGACCACGCGGGGCGGCACCGTCCGCGCCGTGCAGGCCGTCGGATCCGGAGTCGTTCACAGAGTGATCCGAGGGAGTGCGGGAGGTCACGAGGCGACCACCTCGTCGTCGTCGCCCCTCTCCCCACCCCCGGGGTCCGCCGCCAGGCCGTGTTGCAGGCGGCGCTCCACCCGGTCCACCTTCCCGCGCAACTCACCGGAGCGGCCGGGCCGCAGGTCGGCCTTGAGCACCAGACTCACCCGCGGGGACACCGCCAGGACCGCCTCGGTGGCGGCGCGGATGACGGGCATGACCTCGTCCCAGTCGCCCTCGATTGTGGTGAACATCGAGGTGGTTTCATGCGGCAGTCCGGACGCGCGGACCACCCGGACCGCCTCGGCCACGGCCTCGCTCATGGACGCCGAGTCGTCCGCGGTCGTGGTGGGAGCGACGGAGAACGCGAAGAGCATGACACCACCGTAAGCCTCCGCCCCGTCCCACGCAGATCGACTCCCGCCCGGACCCGACCGTCAGCCGCGGGACACCTGCTGCGGCACTCCGGGTTCGTACCCCGCCCCGGCGAGCAGCTCGCGGACGCGCGGGATGACCTTGCGGCCGTAGAGGTCGATCGAGTTCATGAGGTGCTCGTGCGGGGTGGGGCCGCTGGCGTACTTGAGGTCGAAGCGGTCCAATCCCAGTGTGCGCACGGTCGCGGCGATCTTCTGTGCGACGGTCTCGGGTGAACCCACGTACATCGCCCCGGACCTCACCTCGCGGTGGAAGTCGGCCTCCCCCGCGTCCCCCCAGCCCCGCTCGCGGCCGATCTTGTTGCGGTTGACCAGCCAGTGGGGCAGGGCCAGGGCGGCGGCCTTCTCGTCGGTCTCCGCGACGAAACCCGGCGAGTGCACGGCGATCGGCAACCGCGGGGCGTCGGTGCCCGCGAGCTGCGCGTTGGCCTGGCGGTACAGGTCGGCGAAGGGGGCGAAGCTGCCGGCGGGCCCGCCGATGATCGCCAGCATGAGGGGCATCCGGTAGCGGGCCGCGCGCACCACGGATTCGGGGCTGCCGCCCACGGCGATCCACGCGGAGAGCCCGCCCTCGGTCTCCGGGTACACGCGCTGGTCGACCAGGGGACGCCGCAGCTCCCCGGACCACGTCACCGGCGTCTCGGGCAGCAGCGCGGAGAACAGGTCCAGCTTCTCGCTGAACAGCTGCTCGTACTGCTGGAGATCGAGGCCGAACAGCGGGAACGACTCGGTGAAGGACCCGCGCCCCAGAACGACCTCGGCGCGCCCGTTCGACAGGGCGTCGATCGTGGAGAAGCGCTGGAACACCCGGACCGGGTCGTCACTGGACAGGACGGTGACCGCCGAGCCGAGCGTGATGCGCTGCGTCCGGGTCGCGATGCCGGCGAGCACCACATCCGGGGCGGAGACGGCGTAGTCGGGGCGGTGGTGCTCCCCCACCCCGAAGGCGTCGACGCCCACCTCGTCGGCGAGCACCGCCTGCTCGACGACGTCCCGGATCACCTGGGCGTGGTGGACCCGCGCGCCTCGGTCATCGACGGTGGTGTCGCCGAAGGTGTCGAGGCCAAAGGCGACGGAGTGTGACGCTGGAGATGCGGAGGTGGCGGGCGTGGCGGAGGTGGTGTGTTGAGTCATGCCCCCACTTTAGTTGATCTGTCAACCATAGGGTCTGCGGAGGTCCCTCTCGCCCCGGCCGGGCGGGTCTACAGTTCGTTCATGACGTTCACAGAGGCCGTGGAACTGGTGGGCAAGACCATGGACGCGGCCGGCGTGGCCGCCATCGTGGTGGGCGCGTTGGTGGCGGCCATGTTCGCCCTCGACCCGCGTCGACGACACGGCCCGGAGGGTGACGTCTACACCGCATTCCGGCGCCGTCTCGGCCGCGCGATCCTGCTGGGCCTGGAACTCCTGGTGGCCGCGGACATCATCCGGACCGTCGCGATCTCGCCGAGCTACGACTCGGTGGGGTTGCTCGCGTTGGTCGTGCTCATCAGGACGTTCCTCAGCTGGTCGCTCGAACTCGAGATCTCGGGCCGGTGGCCGTGGCAGAAGCGAGCCGGATCGCGAGCCGACCGCACCCGGCATGATGGAGACGACCAGGCGCGAGCCGACGTGCACGAGAGCGAGAGGACCACACCATGACCGACACCGATCACGGACCCCACCCCTACGTCGTCAACATCGAGGACGCGACCCTCGCCAACACCAACTACCGGACCACGCTGTGGACCGGGAAGCACCTGCAGATGACGGTCATGGCGATCGCTCCCGGGGACGACATCGGCCTCGAGGTGCACGAGGACCACGACCAGTTCCTGCGGGTCGAGCAGGGTCGCGGTCGCGTCCAGATGGGACCGGCCGAGGACCGCCTGGAGTTCGACGAGGAGGTCGGCGACGACTGGGTGATCCTCGTCCCCGCCGGGTCGTGGCACAACGTCACCAACATCGGCGACGAGCCGCTCAAGGTCTACTCGATCTACGCCCCGCCGGAGCACGAGCACGGCACCGTCCACGCGACCAAGGCCGAATCGGACGCCGACGAGCACTGAGACACCTCGGGCACAGGGCCACCTGGGTCCCCGAGCTCGTCCACGGCGTCAGGCGCCGGCGGGCCCCTCGTCCCGCCGGCGCCTCGTCGCGCGCACGTACCTGGTGAGCATCGTGTCCATCAGCGCCGGCGACAGGCGCTGCAGACGCCACGTCGCCCGCGCCCGCGCGGGTTCGATCACGAGCGCCCGGTTCCCCAGGACACCACGCAGGACGCTCTCCGCCAGCAGATCCGGGTCCAGCGGCTCCCGCACGCCCTGACCCTCGAGGTAGTAGTGACGGCCGTCGAAGCCGTCGAGCTCGCCCTTGTCCAGGATCGCGGTGTCCACCGCAGCCGGGCACACCACGGTCACCCCGACGCCGTGGCCGGCCGCCTCCGCGCGCAGCGAGAGCCCGAGCCCCACCACCGCGTGCTTGGTCATGGCGTAGCTGGTGATCAGGCCCGCCGGGCACAACCCGCCCATGGAGGCGGTGAGCACGAGCGATCCCGTTCCCCGGCGGATCATCTCCGGGTACGCGGCGTGGACGCAGTGCACGACCCCGCGGATGTTCACGTCGACGATCGCGTCCCACTGCCCCAGGGTGAGCAGCTCGGTGTCCCCGCCCCAGGTGATTCCGGCGTTGGCGAACATCAGGTCCAGGCCCCCGTGCTCGGCGACCACCTCGCCGACCAGGTCCGACACCGCCCGGGCGTCGGTGACGTCGAGCGCCTCCGACCGGGCCGATCCCCTTCCCGTCGTACCCGGGGTGATCTCCTCCGCCACCCGCCGGGCGGCCACCGGGTCGATGTCCGTCACCACGACGTGGGCGCCGGCCGCCACCAGGGCGCGGGCCAGTGCGGCGCCGATCCCCGAGCCACCTCCGGTGACGATCGCGGATCTCCCGGCGAATCCCGGGGTGCCGGAGCGGCTTCTCTCGCGGCCCGCACCCCGGCGTCCGTTTGTCGCGCGGCCGCGACCCGGCCTCACGAGAACGCCTTGGTCGCCAGGCCGAGCACGTCCGGATAGCGGCGCAACTGGGCCCCGCCGTCAACGGCCAGGTCCTCCCCCGTCATCCAGGGCGAGTCGGCGAGGTAGAGCACCGCCCGAGCGACGTCCTCCGCGGTGCCCCGGTGCGGGACCGCCGCGTTCTCGGCGTACTCCTCGGCGAGCCCGGGGATCTGCAGGACCGGTTCGGTGAGCGGGGTGACGAGGAATCCGGGAGACACCGTGTTCACCCGGATCCCCCGCTCCCCGAGCTCGAGCGCGGCGACCTGCGCGAGCATCACCAGGCCAGCCTTGGCCGCGCAGTACGCGGCCATCCCCCGTCCGGGTTGCCGCGCGTTGAGCGAGGCGATGGCGACGATCGAGCCGCCCTCACCGACCACGCCTCCGGCGTGCTTGAGGACGAGGAACGTGCCGGTGAGGCACACGTCCACCACTCGCCTGAACTCAGCGGTGTCGTGGTCGGTGACCAGCCCGAGCGTGCTCACCCCGGCCGTGGTGACGACCAGCTCGGGGGCGATACCGGTGAACAGCGCCTCCACCGACGACTCGTTCACCACGTCGACGACCCTGTGCTCGTGGCTCGGGGCGTCAGCCGCGCCCGCCAACCCGCCCGCGCCCTGGAGCTCGGCCGCGCGCGCCTCGGCGAGGTCGCCGTTGACGTCGGCCACCGTCACCCGCCACCCGTCCGAGGCGAGCTGTTGCGCCGTGGCCCATCCGATCCCGGATGCGCCACCGACCACCACCGCGTGCCGCCTCCCGGTCGTGTCGTCTGCCATTTCCGCCTCCGTCCGGGATGGGGCCCTGGGCGGGGTGCCCCGTCGGCGCGCGCGGGACGCTGTTGACGCCCGTCAATCCCTGGCCATAATCTAGGACCGCAATGTGATTCGCGCCATAGCTTTCCGGCGCGGCGGTCCCCGGCCCGAAGAGGTTTCCATGACACCCATCCCCACTGTCGCCGTCATCGGCGCGGGCATCAGCGGTCTCACCACCCTCAAGATGCTCGACGACTACGGCATCGAGGCGGTGGGCTTCGAGGCCTCCGACCGGATCGGCGGGAACTGGGCGTTCGACAATCCCAACGGGAGCTCGAGCGCGTACCGGTCGCTGCACATCGACACCTCCAAGCACCAGCTGAGCTTCCGGGACTTCCCCATGCCCGAGGAGTTCCCGGACTTCCCGCACCACTCGCAGATCAAGCAGTACCTCGACGACTACGCCGAGGCCTTCGACCTGCTGCGCCGCATCGAGTTCGAGAACCGGGTCCTGCACGCCGAGCGGCTCGAGGGCGGCGGCTGGGAGCTGACCACCGAACGCACCGGCACCCGCCGTTTCGACGCGCTCGTGGTGGGCAACGGACACCACTGGGACCCGCGGTTCGGCGACTTCCCGGGTGAGTTCACCGGCGAGATGATCCACTCGCACGCCTACGTCGACCCGTGGGACCCGCTCGAACTGCTGGACAAGCGCATCCTCGTGGTGGGCCTGGGCAACAGCGCCGCCGACATCGCGGTCGAGTTGTCCTCCAAGGTGATGCGCAACGAGGTGGTGATCTCCACCCGGTCGGGCGCGTGGATCGTCCCGAAGTACATCGCCGGCAAACCGGCCGACAAGTACTTCGCCACGTTCCCGTTCCTGCCCTACTCGTGGCAGCGCAAGGCCATCCAGGCCATGCAACCGATGTCCGCGGGCCGGCCGGAGTCCTACGGACTGCCCACGCCCAACCACAAGTTCTTCGAGGCGCACCCCACCCAGTCCGTCGAGTTGCCGCTCCGGCTCGGCTCGGGGGACATCACGGCCAAGGGCAACATCGCCCGGTTCGAGGGGCGGACCGTGCACTTCGAGGACGGCACGGCGCAGGACTTCGACGTGGTCATCCAGGCCACCGGCTACAACACCTCGTTCCCCTTCTTCGACCCCGAGTTCCTCAGCGCCGACGCCCACAACCACGTGCCGCTCTACAAGCGGATGTTCTCCCCGGGCATCGACGACCTCGTGATGGTCGGCTTCGCCCAGTCCACGCCCACGCTGTTCCCGTTCGTCGAGGCCCAGGCCCGGCTGGCGGCCGCGTGGGCGGCCGGCCTGTACCGGACGCCGGACCGCACGGAGATGGAGCAGGTCATCGTGGCGGACGAGAAGAAGTACATCGGGCACATGCTCGACACCGCGCGGCACCAACAGCAGGTGGACTACTTCCTCTACGAGCACGACCTGCGGACCCGGGAGATCCCGGCGGGCCGCGAGCGCGCGGCACGCTCCGGCGGGATGATCCGGACGGCGGCGCCCGCGTGAGCGGGAACGGCACCTCCGGCGAGGGCAACAACGGCTCTCCCCGGGGCGACCGACGCCGGGAGGCTCTGCTGGCCGAGCTCGACCGACAACTGCGCACCACCAAGCTCGACGACATCTCGGTGGCCGACCTCACCGACGCCGCCGGCATCACCCGCTCGGCGTTCTACTTCTACTTCGACTCCAAGGCCGCGGCGGTGACCGTGTTGCTCTCCTCCATCCAGGCGACCGCCGCCAAGTCCAACGACATGCTGGTGAACTCCGACGGTCGCTTCCGGTCGCGCGTGCACGCCACGCTGAGCCGGCTCGCGGACCGGATGGTCGACAACGCGCACGTCTACCGTGCCCTGCTCACCGCACGCACCACGCACGAGCCCATGCGCCGCCTGTGGAACGAGGGGCGGGCCGAGCTGGCGACGCCCATCGCCGAGTACATCCGCTCCGAGCGGGCGGCCGGCCGGGCCCCCGACGGGGCCGACCCGGACTCGCTCGCCACGGCCCTGATCCAGATCAACGAATCGGTTCTCGAACACCTCGTCTACGACCCCGGTGCGGATCGCGAGCCCATGATCGCCACCGCCTCGGACCTGTGGGTCCGGGCCATCTACGGCCGCCCGGACCCCGCGGTCGACAACCCAGGAGAACCCTCGTGACCAGCCAGATCACCCCCCTCGACCTCGACTTCCGCTCCGGGGGGGACACCTGCCGCGGGTGGTTCCTGCCCGCGGCCGGGACAGATCCCGCACCGTGCGTCGTCCTGGCACACGGGCTGGGCGGAACGGCCGACTCGGGCCTGCTCCAGTTCGCCGAGGCCTTCGCCGCCGCCGGGTACGCGGCGTTCGCGATCGACTACCGCGGCTTCGGACGGTCTGACGGCGGGCCCCGGCAGGTCGTCTCGCCGTCGCGGCAGCAGGACGACGTCCGGGCGGCGGTCGCCG
>NZ_JAALEB010000031.1:0-9094 GCF_014145165.1 Dietzia sp. Cai40
GACCTGGCCCGTCCCGGGAGAGTCCACGCTGGAACTACCTGGCGCCGCGCCCGTGCTGCTGATGGGTGGGATCGCGGACCCGGTGGCCGGTGCCGCCGCGCTGGAACCCACCGCGGGGATGCTGTCGGCCGCAGGGGCCGGCGACATCCGGGTCCTCACCTGGGGTGCACCCGGATCGCGCGTGGTCCTCCACTCCGCGTGCGCCAGATCGACCGTCACGGAGTTCCTCGCCGACCCGGCCACCGTCGACCGTTCCGTGGCCTGTCCCTCCTGACCGGGGCGCCTGCGTGGGGGACGCGACCCGGGCCGGTAGCCTGCACACCGTGCCGTTGCCGACCCGAAGCGCTGACTCCGTGCCCCGCCTGCTGAACCACATCCTGTGGCCGCTGGCGATCATGACCGTGATCCACCGCGTCCTGATCAAGGCCGTCAACGGATCCATCACCAATGACTTCGGGACCGTCTACGCGGCGACCAGACGCTTCCTGGCCGGTGAACCCGTGTACAGCGAGAACCTGCTCACGGTCCAGCCGCACTACCTCTACGCCCCGAGCGGCACGTTCGTGCTGGCGCCCTTCGGTGTGATCGACAACTACACCGTCGCCCGGTGGCTGTTCATCCTCGTCAACACGGCGGCGATCATCGGCGCCCTGTGGCTGCTCATGCGCCTGTTCGACCTCGACGTGCGGTCGTTCGCGGCCCCGGCGATCCTCCTGGGAGCCTTCTGCACCGAGGCGGTCACCAACACCCTGGTCTTCACCAACGTCAACGGCGTGATCTTCCTGTGCCAGGTGGCCTTCCTGTACTTCCTCCACCGCAGGCGACTCTGGTGGGCCGGAATGGCGATGGGCTTGTCCCTGGCCATCAAACCGATGCTCGCCCCACTGTTGGTCATCCCGCTGATACGCCGTCAGTGGCAGCCTTTCGTCGCCGCCGTGGCGATCCCCGCCGCCACCATGGCCGCGGGCTGGGCGCTCACCGTCGACGCCGGGCGGTACCTCGAGGTGACCGCGCCGTACATGGGCGAGGTCCGCGACTACTACAACAGCTCCCTCGCCGGCCTCGGTCTGTACTACGGCGTCCCCGAACCACTCATCCTGGTGGCCCGGATCCTCATCGTGGTGGCCACCCTGGTGGCCGTGTGGCTCCTACTGGACTACCGGCACAACCACGAGGTGCTGTGGTTGGCCACCACCTCCGGTGTCATCCTGGCCGGCGTGTTCCTGGTCTCCAGCCTCGGTCAGATGTACTACTCGATGATGCTCATCCCGATCATGCTCACCGTGGTCCTGGACAAGTCCCTGGTGCGCAACTGGCCCGCCTGGTTGGCGGCGTACGGGTTCTTCACGCTGGACTTCTGGGAGTCGGCCCGGTGGCCGTACTACGGGCGACTGTTGGAGTTCGCCCATCCCACGCTCGGATGGCTGTTGTTGCTGTGCACGGTGTTGGTGATCCTGCTCTGGCGGCGGACGGACCCGCGCCGTCACGAGCGGATCGCACCGGCCGCCACAGCGGCGTAGCCTGCGGACATGAGTGAGCGCACCGACACCCCCTCCAACACGACGCAACCGGACTTCACCCTCGACGATGCCGAGTGGCGCCGCAGGCTGACCCCCGAGGAGTACCAGGTACTACGCCGGGCCGGCACCGAGCGGCCGTACACCGGCGAGTACACGGACACCAAGACCGAGGGGGTCTACCGCTGCCGCGGTTGCGGGGCAGAGCTGTTCCGCAGTGACTCCAAGTTCGACTCCCACTGCGGCTGGCCCTCGTTCTTCACGCCGCTGGCCGGGGGGTCCGTCATCGAGCGGACCGACACGACCCTCGGGATGACCCGCACCGAGGTGGTGTGCGCGAACTGCCACGGCCATCTCGGTCACGTGTTCTCCGGCGAGGGCTACCCCACCCCCACCGACCTGCGGTACTGCATCAACTCGCTGAGCATGACGTTCGAGCCCGCCGAGGACTGAACGCACAACGCAGGGGCCGGCCGGGACGTTGTGGTCCCGGCCCGGCCCCTCGCGTCGATCCCCGCGGCGCTGAGCCGTCTCAGGGCATCGTGGTGGCCAACTGCTCGGCGCTGATCCGGGGCCCGGTGAAGAACGGGACCTCTTCACGGACGTGACGCCGCGCCTCTGTGCTGCGCATGACGCGCATGAGGTCCACGATCCGGTCCAGCTGCGGGGCCTCGAAGGCCAGGAGCCATTCGTAGTCGCCCAGAGAGAACGACGGCACGGTGTTGGCCCGGACGTCCGGGTACTCGCGGGCGGCGCGCCCGTGCTCGGCGAGGATCTGGCGACGCTCCTCGTCGGGGAGCAGGTACCACTCGTAGGAGCGGACAAAGGGGTACACGGAGATGTACGCGCCCGGCTCCTCCTCGGCGAGGAACGCCGGGATGTGGCTCTTGTTGAACTCGGCCGGTCGGTGCAGAGCGGTGTTGGACCAGTAGGACGTGCTGGCCCGACCCAGGATCGTGGTGCGCCGGAACTCGTTGTAGAACCGCTGCAGGTCCTCGATGTGCTCAGCGTGGGTCCAGATCATGAAGTCGGCCTCGGCGCGGAGCCCCGAGACGTCGTACAGTCCGCGGACCACCACGTCGGTGCCGTCGAACCGGGCGAGGAACCGCTCGAGGTCCGCGGTGACCGCGGCCCGGTCCTCCCCCAGCTCCCCGGGCGTCACGGTGAAGACCGAGAACATCAGGTAGCGGAGCGTCGAGTTGAGCTTTTTGTAGTCAAGGCGTGCCATGGCTCAATCCTGCCACCCGGCGGCCAACCGCCGGGCCGCGGCCCGTGCCGAACCGATGCACGCGGGCACTCCGACCCCCTCGGTCGCCCCTCCGACCACTTCCACCCCGGGCAACCGGTCCGCCAGTTCGGCCCGTACGCCCGCGATCCGGTCGGCGTGTCCCGGACCGATCTCCGCGAGCGCATCCTCCCAGCGGCGGACACGCGAGTACAGGATCGTCGGTGCGGATCCGCACACCCCGGCGAGGGCGGATTCGGCCATCCTGGCCAGCGCGATGTCATCCGCGGTGAGCACGTCATCGTCGTCGAGCCGTCCGAACGACACCCGCACCAGGTGTCCCGGCCGGGTGTCGAGGTGGGGCCACTTGCGACTGGTGAAGGTCATCGCCTTGAACGGGACCGGCTCGTCGGTGGACACCAATACACCGGAGAGGTCGGGCAGGTCGAGCCCCCGGTCGACCTCCATCGCCACCACGGCGGAGGAGGCCGTCCGGATCCCGGACAGTCCGGACACCACGCCGTCCACACCACCGGCGGCGGCCAGGAGCGGCGCGGCGTGGGGGACGGGGACGGCGACGACGACGAGGTCCGCGTTCTCGACCCACGACCCGCGGGCTCCGGTGACCGTGAGGGCGTACCCGGTGGTCTCGCGATGGAGCTCGGTGCAGGTGGCGTGGGTGCGCACCGTGGCACCCGCGGCCCGGGCCAGCGCGGCCACGAGGCTCCGGTACCCGCCGTCGAGGGTGGCGAACACGGGCCCCGGTACGCGGTTGCCCAGGAGCTCACTGATCGCGGCGGTCAGCGTGGGCGCGCCCCGGTCCAACACCTCGGCGAGAGCGGGGATGACCTGCCGCAGGCCGAGTCCCGAGCTGGGGGCGGCGTACACCCCGCCGAGCATGGGATCGACGAGCCTCGAGACCACCGCGTCGCCGAACCGTTCGGCCACGAGCCGGCCCAGCGAGACGTCCCCGCCGGACTCCCACTCCAGTGGAGTGTCCGCCTCGCGGGCGGCGACGGCCGATTCCTTGGGGCTCAGGACACCGGACAGTCCGGCCACGTCGGATGGGAGCCCCATGACGGTGCCGACCGGCATCGGGACCAGTCGACCGTCGGTGAGGATCGCCGGGCCGAGCGGACCCGGGTGCCGAATGGAGTCGGTCAGCCCCAGCTCGGCGACGAGCTCGGAGGCCTCGGGGCGGCGGCCGATGAAGGCCTCAGCCCCCAGCTCCATGGGGCCGGACGGGAAGTCGACGGTGTTCAGTGCCCCGCCGATCGAGTCCGACGCCTCGAGGACCGTGATCCGCGCGCCGGGCAGGTCGAGGGCGAGCTGATAGGCGGCGGTGAGACCGCTGAGACCGCCACCGATCACCGCGACACGAGGGGCCATCCCTACGTCCCGGTCAGCTCGTGGACCAGCTCGACCACGTGGGTCACGGCACCCGGGTCGGTGGCGGGCAGGACGCCGTGCCCGAGGTTGAACACGTGCCCGCGGGCGCCCAGCTCACGTGCCCGCGCCCCCTCGTCGAGGATCCTCCGGACCTCGGAGTCCAGCGCCGAGCGGTCGGCGAAGAGTATGGCGGGGTCGAGGTTGCCCTGGAGCACCTTGCCCGGAGCCCGCACCGCGGCGTCGTCGAGCGGGATGCGCCAGTCCACACCGACGACCTCTGGACCGGCCTCGCCCATCGCCCCGAGCAGTTCTCCGGTGCCCACGCCGAAGTGGGTGCGGGGAACCGTGGAGATCACCTCGTCGGCGAAGATCCCGGTGGAGTGCGGGAGCACCATCGACCGGTAGTCCCGCAGGCTCAGCGCCCCGGCCCACGAGTCGAACAGCTGGACGGCGTCCACGCCCGCATCGATCTGCGCGCGCAGGAACACCGTGGTCAGGTCCGCCAACTTGGACATCAGTGCATGCCAGACGTCGGGGCGGGAGTACATCAGGGACTTCGTGTGCTCATGGTTACGGCTCGGTCCGCCCTCGATGAGGTAGGAGGCGAGGGTGAAGGGGGCGCCGGCGAAGCCGATGAGCGCGACCTCCGGGTCGAGCTCCGCCACCACCATGCGGACCGCCTCGCCGATCTTCTCGAGCCGGTCCGGGGTGAGATCGGGAAGCGCGGCGACCCCGGCCTCGTCGCGGATCGGCGATGCCACCACGGGCCCGGTGCCCGGCACGATGTCGATGTCCACACCCGCCGCCGCCAGCGGGATGACGATGTCGGAGAAGAAGATCGCGGCGTCCACCCCGTGACGGCGGACCGGCTGCAGGGTGACCTCGCAGGTCATCTCGGGGTCGAAACAGGCCTCGAGCATGGTGCTCCCGGCCCGGAGTTCGCGATACTCGGGAAGCGAGCGACCCGCCTGACGCATGAACCACACCGGCGTGTGAGCGGCACCGGTGCCCCCGACTTCGTCGAGGTAGGGGCCGGTCCCGGCCCGGCGCGCGGTGGCGCGGCCGGCGCCCTGGGTGTCAACGGACCTGGGATTCGAGGGCACATCGGAGTTCAGCACCCCCCCATGGTCCCACGAGTGCGCCACCGGGGCCCTCCACCCCACCCCGGTGGGCGACGGCGCGCCTCCTCGGGACGCCGCCGGGTGGTGGCTAGCGTGACGACCCGTGAGCACATCGGTCAATGACGGCGAGCCCGAGGTCTTCCGGGAGGCGGTCGAGTCGCTGTCCCGGCTCGAGGTCCGCCCTGAGATCTCCGTCGGCCCGATCCGTCCGCCGCAGAGACTGGCGCCGTACAGTCATGCGCTCGGGGTGGAGATCATCCCGCCGACCGGGGACGATGTGCCCGAGTTCTCCGACGGGGACGCGTTCGGTCGGCTGATCCTCCTCCACGACCCCTCCGGGGACGACGCGTGGAACGGCACGCTGCGGCTGGTCGCCTACATCCAGGCCGACATGGAGGCCTCACTCGCGGGCGATCCCCTGCTGCCCCAGGTCGCCTGGAGTTGGCTCACCGAGGCGCTCGACGAGGACGCCGGACCGTACACGTCGCTGGGCGGAACCGTCACCAGCACCGCGTCGGTCCGCTACGGCGACATCTCCGGACCGCCCCAGGCCCACCAGCTCGAGTTGCGCGCGTCGTGGACCGCCCTCGAGTCGAACCTGACCGGTCACGCCTCCGCCTTCTGCAAGACGCTCTCCCTGGCGGCCGGACTCCCGCCGGTCGGCGTGACCTCCCTGCATCGTCGGGCGTGAGCGGCCGACGACGCGGAGAGACCCCGCCGGGGGCGCCGCCGCCCCCGGCGGAGTACGAGTTCGTGGACGACGCCTCCGGCATCGGGTCGGTCGCCTCCGTCGTGGAGTCCTCGGCCGGACCGGTCGCGGTGGACGTCGAGCGCGCGTCGGGGATCCGCTACTCCGAGCGCGCCTTCCTCCTGCAACTACGCCCCGCCGGCGGGGCCGCACTGCTGGTGGACCCCGAGACGCCGGGCCAGACGGTCGGGCCGCTCGCGGGCGTCCTCTCCGGGCGCCCCCTGCTCCTGCATGCCGCGAGCCAGGACCTCCCGTCACTCCGTGAGCTCGGGATCAGGCCGACGTCTGTCATCGACACCGAACTGGCCGGGCGGTTCCTCGGGATGGAACGGGTGAACCTCGGGGCGATGATCTCGGAGCACCTGGGCATCGGGCTGGCCAAGGCCCACTCGGCGGCGGACTGGTCGCGACGCCCGTTGCCCGCATCCTGGCTCGACTACGCCGCCTACGACGTCCTCTTCCTCCACGAACTGGCGGACGCGGTACTCCCCCGGCTCGACGAACTCGGCCGCCGCGACTGGTTCGAGGCCGAGTGCCGACACCTCGTCGACTCGGATCCGCCCGCCCCCGCCCCGGATCCCTGGCGCAGGCTGGCCCGCCTGACCTCCCTGCGCGACGCCCGCCAACTCGCCCGGGCACGGGAGTTGTGGATGGCGCGTGACCGGGTGGCCGCGGAGCGAGACATCGCTCCCAAGAGGTTGCTCACCGATGCGGCGATCATCGAGGCGGCACGCACCGCGCCGACGAACCGCACCGACCTGCTCGCGATCGAGGGGTTCGACGGCCCGCACCGCAGACGCCTGGCGGACGAGTGGCTGGCGGCGTTGGAGTGGGCCGCCGAACTCGGGCGTGGCGACCTCCCCTCTCGCCAGGCGCCGCGCGGGGAGCACCCCCCGCACACCAGTTGGAAGCGGACCGACCCGGGGGCGGCGGCGCTCCTGGACTCCGCGCGCGAGGCGCTCGGTGAGCTCGCCGAGGAGGTGGGAATCGAACAGGGGCTGCTGCTCAAGGCGTCGACGCTCAGATTGTGGGCCTGGCGGGCGGCCACCACCGACACCGTCGACGACGCGGCGCTACTGCACCGGGTCCTGCAGGACGAGGGTGCCCGCCGCTGGCAGATCGAACTGACGGAGGCTCCGCTGCTGGGCGCCGTGCACGAGTTCAGAGCGGAGAGCTGAGGGCGTCCGGACTCAGCTCTCGACCCGGTCGCCGAGGCGCTGGCGGATCCCGCGGGCGATCCCCTCCGCGGTCAACCCGGCGTCGGCGAGGATCTCACCGCGGGAGGCGTGGTCGAGGAACTCCTGGGGTATCCCCAGGGCGAGTCGGTCCACCCTTACCCCGGCGCGCTCCAGACTCGCCGAGACCGCCGACCCGACGCCACCGTGGAGCCCGTTGTCCTCGACGGTCACCACGAGCTGTCGACCCCGCGCGGAGTCGACGACCGAGTGCGGGACCGGATAGACCCATCGCGGATCGACCACGTCGACAGTGACACCGGCGGTCTCGAGTTCCCGGGCCGCGGCAAGCGACGGCGCGACCATCGACCCGACGGCGACGACGAGGACGTCGGCGTCGCCGGACCCGTGCACCCGGTCGACGCCGTCGGTACTGGTCTCCAGTGCCGGGACGGGTTCACCGACCGAACCCTTGGGAAAGCGCACGACGGTCGGCCCGTCGGTCACCTCGACGGCCTCGCGGAGCTCCGCGCGCAGGGTCTCGGCGTCGCGCGGTGCGGCCACCCGGACCCCGGGGACGATCCCCGTCAACGACAGGTCCCACATCCCGTTGTGACTGGCGCCGTCGGGGCCGGTCACCCCGGAGCGGTCGAGCACCAGGGTGACCGGCTGCCCGAGGAGCGCGACGTCCATGAGCAGCTGGTCGAACGCACGGTTGAGGAAGGTGGAGTACACGGCCACCACCGGGTGCATCCCCCCGAGCGCCAGTCCGGCGGCCGAGGCCACGGCGTGCTGCTCGGCGATGCCCACGTCGAACATGCGGTCCGGGAAACGCTCACCGAACGCCGTCAGTCCGGTCGGCCCGGCCATGGCCGCGGTGATGGCCACGACGTCGTCCCGTTCGGCACCGATCACGCACAGTTCGGCGGAGAAGACCGACGTCCAGTCGACCGCGGACGACTCCGAGAGCGGTCGGCCGGTGTCGGGGTCGATGACCCCGGTCGCGTGCATGAGGTCGGCGACGTTGTTCTCCGCGTGGACGTACCCCATGCCCTTGCGTGTGACCACGTGGACCACCACCGGGCCGCCGAAGTCCTTGGCCAGCCGCAGCGCGGCCTCGGTGGCGGCCAGGTTGTGTCCGTCCACCGGCCCCATGTACTTCAGTCCCAGGTCGGCGAACAGCTCCTGCGGCGACACCACGTCCTTCAGGCCTGTCTTGATCCCGTGCAGGATCGAGTACACGGCCTTGCCGACGACGTCCTTGCGCGCGCCCAGGGTGCGCTTGGTGTGGTCCATCGCCTTCTCGTAGGCGGGCTGTAGTCTCAGGACCCCGAGTCGTTCGGCCAGGCCTCCGATCGTGGGGGAATACGATCGTCCGTTGTCGTTGACGACGATCACCATGGGCCGGTCTTTGCCGGCCGCGATGTTGTTGAGCGCCTCCCAGGCCATCCCGCCGGTCATCGCGCCGTCGCCGATCACGGCCACGACGGTGCGGTCGGTCTCCCCGCGCAGGGAATACGCCTTGGCGAGACCGTCGGCGTAGGACAGCGACGAGGTGGCGTGCGAGGACTCGACCACGTCGTGTTCGCTCTCCGCGCGGCACGGGTACCCCGACAATCCGCCCCGGGTGCGGAGTCCGTCGAACAGGTCACGCCGACCGGTGACGATCTTGTGGACGTACGACTGGTGCCCGGTGTCGAAGACGATGGGGTCCCGGGGGGAGTCGAAGACCCGGTGCAGGGCGATCGTCAACTCGACCACACCGAGGTTGGGTCCGAGGTGCCCGCCGGTGGCGGAGACCTTCCTGATGAGGAACTCCCTGATCTCGCCGCAGAGCCGGACCAGCTCGTCGGGTCCGAGTGCACGGAGGTCGGAGGGGCCGTTCACCTGATCGAGCACACTCATTGCCGTCGACTGCC
>NZ_JAALEB010000320.1:0-4670 GCF_014145165.1 Dietzia sp. Cai40
GCAGAAGCCGTCCTCACACTCCATGAATCAGCGGGGCTGACCTGTCTGACCGGCTCGTGATGAACCACGTCGTCGACCGCCACGCCCTCGTCGAGGGCCACCGCATCGCCCACGGCGTCGACGGGGCCGGAGAACCCGTGGTGCTGGTGCACGGGACCCCGTCGTCGTCGTACATCTGGCGCGACGTCGTTCCCCGACTCGTCGAGGCCGGGTACCGCACCCACGTCTTCGACCTGCTGGGGTACGGGCTCTCGGAGCGACCGTGGGACACGGGCGTCGACACGTCGATCACCGGCAACGTGTCGGTGCTCGAGGGGATGCTCGACGAGTGGGGCCTGGACACGTTCCACCTGGTGGCGCACGACATCGGCGGTGGGATCGCGCAGCGCTTTGGGGTGAGGTCCCCCGAGCGCCTACGCACCCTCACACTGATCGATGTGGTGAGCTTCGACAGTTACCCCTCCGAACGGACCCGCCAGCAGATGGCCGACGGTCCGGAGGCGTTGGCGAAGAGGCCCAACGACGAGCACCGGGAGCACTTCCGGGAGTGGCTGCTGTCGACCCATAGCGATCCGGCGGGCTTCGACCCCGAGGCGCTCCGGACGTACCTGGACTTCATCAGCGGACCGGTGGGCCAGCCGAGCTTCTTCCAGCACCAGGCGGCGCACTACGACCCCGTGCACACCATGGAGATCAGCGACCGGCTGCACACGCTGGGGGAGATCCCGGTCCAGCTGATCTGGGGTGCGGACGACACCTGGCAGATCCTCGACCGCGCCCACAGGTTGCAGCGGGCGATACCGGGCAGTGGGCTCCACGTGATCGAGGACTGCGGCCACTTCGCCCCGGAGGAACGCCCCGCGGAGGTGGCGGCGGCGGTGCTCGGGTTCCTGGGTCAGAGCGGCTCCTAGGGTCCGGCCGCCGGCACCCGTAGGTGCACGAGACCTCGCCTGGACCCACGGCCGTAACACTGACGAAAAACGCCCCTTACGTCCGCTTCGTAGGCTCGCCCCATCTAGAGACGCGAACCAACGTGTGAACCAACGTGAGGTGGAGACCGGATGACTCAGAACGCACTCGGCCGGGATGCCGCTGACAGCCTGGCCCGGGGGCTGGGCCGACGCCGATTCATTCAACTCGCCACCGCGTTGGGCGCGGCCGGAGCCACGGCAACCGTGGCGGGGTGCGGGACGAACCATGACAACGGTGCCTCGGCCACCCCAACCGGGATGCGGGCACCGTCGAGCCCGCTCCACCCGGGCGCCGGGGACATCCCGGGTGACCATTACCTTCCTTCCAGGACGGATGAGGTGCTGTGGGGGTACCTGCCGGGCACGAACGCCCAGCCGGTCCTGGAGATGGCCAGCGGAGAGACCGTCACGATCGACACCGTGAGCCACGAGGGGATCCTCGAGGACCAGGGCAGGGACCCGGTGGAATTCTTCGGAGGACACGGGGTCGCGGAGGCCGACATCCTCGAGGACGTCGTGGCGATCCCCCGTGACTACACGCGGACAGAGCGCGATTTCGACACCGACGGCCCCCATGTGGTCACCGGTCCGGTGTTCGTGGACGGTGCGGAACCCGGGGATGTGCTCAAGATCGAGACCCTCAGTGTCGTCCCCCGGGTGCCGTACGGAGTGGTGTCCAACCGGCACGGACGAGGTGCGTTGGGGTTGACCGGGGAAAACCGGGCTCCTGACGGCATCTCGCTCGACGAGGTCATGCCCCCCGTCGAGACGGACGGACGCGACAGTGGCAACCCGATGGACTACGGCAACGTCTCGGTCTTCACCCGGATCGAGGACGGCCACGGCGTGATGTCCGACGGGGACAGGGAGATCAGGTTCCCGCTCAACCCGTTCATGGGGATGGTGGGCGTGGCATCCGTCGACTCCACCGCGCTGAACGACGAGGACGCTCACTCCGTGCCGCCGACGATCACCGGCGGTAACCTGGACGTCGCCGACCTGGGCGCAGGTTCCGCGCTCTATGTTCCGGTGACCGCGGACGGCGCTCTCTTCTATGCTGGCGACCCACACTTCGCGCAGGGTCACGGAGAGGTGGCCCTGACAGCCGTGGAGGGCTCGCTCCGGGCAACCTTCCGCCTGACGGTCTGCAAGGAGGGGGACGGCACCGCGCCCGGTGTCGCCTTCCGGTACCCGTTCGGGGAAACGGAGGAGCACTGGGTGCCGATCGGGCTCTCGGACGAGCGCGGGCGGGCTGAAGAGGTGATCACCGGGGACCTCAACCGGGCGATGCGGCGCGCGGTGGTCAACGCTCTCGATTTCCTCGAACAGGACCAGGGAGTCAGTCGCGAGGTGGCGTACGCCTACCTGTCCGCCGCGACAGACTTCGTGATCTCGCAGGTGGTGGACCAGACAGTGGGGGTGCACGGGCTCATCCGCAAGGCTGACTTCTCCTGAGGCCGGGGCGGCGCGGTGGGGTCGTGATCGGCGCCGCCGCCGCGCCGCCTCACCCCACGCCCCTCACTCCGCCGCCGCGTCCTGCTCCCGCCCGTACCGCCCGGCCAGCCACGCACAGACGATCAGCTGGATCTGGTGGAACACCATCAGCGGTAGGACCAGTAGACCCACCGGCTGTCCGACGAACAGGACCGCGGCCATGGGCAGGCCCGTGGCCAGGGACTTCTTGGAACCGCAGAACTGCACGACCCGCTTGTCGCGCTCCTCGAACCCCAGCGCGCGGGAGATCAGTTCGGTCAATCCCAGCACGACCCCCAGCAGGACGCAGCAGGCGACGATCAGCCACGTCAACTGGGCGGGGCCGACCATCGACCAGATGCCGTCGGCGACCCCGTCCGAGAACGCGGAGTAGACGATCAGGACGATCACGGACTTGTCGAACAGGGCCAGGCGCTTGATCCGCTGCGTGACGGGCAGGACCCAGCGACGCAGCAGCTGCCCCAGCACGAACGGCAGGAGCAGCTGCAGGGCGATCGCCCCGACCGAGTCCCACGTGATGACCACCGATCCATCCGTGGTCATCAACGCGAAGACCAGCAGGGGGGTGACGAACACCCCGAGCAGGTTCGACACGGACGCCGAGACCACGGCCGCACTGACGTGACCGCGGGCGATCGCCACGAAGGTGATCGAGGACTGCACGGTGGACGGCACCAGCGTCAGGAACAGGAACCCCGTGGCCAGCGCCTCGCCGAGCACCGGTGTGAGCGCCCACCTGCCCAGCAGGCCGAACGCGGGGAACAGCAGGAACGTCGCGGCAAGGACCACCGAGTGCAGTCGCCAGTGCTTCACACCGGCCAGCAGCTCCCGGGGTTCCAACCGCGCGCCGTAGAGGAAGAACAGGACGGCGATCCCCACGGTGGTGACCCACCCGAGCGCCGTCGCCGCGCCTCCGGTCGCCGGCAGCACCGCCGCCACCACGACGGCGGCCAGGATCGCGAGGATGAACGGCTCGATCCGGAGGCGACGCAGAAAGCTCATCGACCCATTTCATCACCCCGGTCCGCGGGCGGTCCGCACGAGGCCCGCAGGGGCGGCCGATAGGCTCAGGTGATGACTGAGCGCGGAGGACAGGGGTGGCGGCCCAGGTCGCTGCGGGACGGTGAGGAACCGGACCCGCGGTTCACGCTCGCCAACGAGCGCACCTTCCTGGCGTGGATCCGGACGAGCCTCGGCCTGATGGCCGGCGCCGTGGCGATGGAGGCCTTCGCCGGCGACGAGATCCCGGAGTTCATCCGCACCCCGCTGGCGTGCGTACTGCTCGTGATGGCGGCATTGCTGGCGACCGTGTCGTTCCGTCGGTGGCTCCGGATCGAGGCCTCCATGCGCCACAATGATCCGCTGCCCGTCCCGCAGGCCTCGATCCTGCTGGTGCTGGGCATCGCGATCGGGGCTGTCCTGCTCCTGGTCGCGATCCTCGGAGGCACCTTCGCATGAGCTCCCCGCGGCGCCGGATCGGGGTGCGCCCCGAGGCCACGCCGCCCGACGCCGGGCTGCAGTCCGAGCGAACGAGTCTGTCGTGGGCCCGGACCTGGGCCGTGGTGACCGTCAACATCATCCTCGTGGCCAAGCTGATCGCGGAGACCTCGTGGCTGTGGGCGGCCGTCTTCTCGATGCTGTTGGTGGTCCCGCTCCTGGCGCTGCTCAGGGTGCAGCGGCACCACGAACGACGGGTGGGGCGCTTCGTCCGGGGCGGTGAGGTCCGGCAGACCCAGGCCCGCTACAACGTCGGCCTGGTGGCGATGGTGCTGGTGATGGCCGCGTGCGGGCTCACCGCCGTCCTGGTCCGGGTGCTGTCCTAGCTGTACGGACCAGCCGTACGGACCCCCGCGCCCGGACCAGGACCGGGTCGGATCAGGTGTTCTTGAGGCGACCGCTCAGGGCGTCGCGGAGCCGGTCGACCATGCCGACACCGGGCCCCAGCGTCATGTGGAACAGCTCGGAGTGCGGGGAACCGGGGTGCGGGCGGGTGGGGGCGATCACCTTGGCCGCCTCGACCTTGCGACCGAGGTCGACCAGATCCTCGGCGGAGACGGCTGCCCGCAACTTGGGGAACTGGTCGCTCTCCTCGTCGTCCGCGTGGTGATCGAGGAGTTCCTTGAAGCGCTTCACGGTGGCGATGAACTCGGCGCTCTCGGAGTCCAGGCCCTCGAGCTCCTTCATCACCTCTTCGATCTCCTGGTG
>NZ_JAALEB010000321.1:0-11347 GCF_014145165.1 Dietzia sp. Cai40
GATCGACGTGTTCTACATCCCCACCGCCATCTCCCTCGCGGTCATCACGGCAGTCCTCACCGTCTCGGTTGTCGCCAGCCTGCGCGCCACCAGGGGCCAGGAACGTCAGGGGCTGCCCACGCCGGCCGACCCCCCCTTCAGGGTCGCCACCGCCGAGGAGGACGCCGCCCTCGACCCCCTCTGGCGGGCCCGGAGTGAAGCCTCCGCCGATGAATTCGAGAAGTCGTGACCGGCCGAGTTGTGCGGACTCGTGCTGCAGCTCGAGGCCAGCTGGCGATAGCTTTCGAGACGGTCTCGGCGTGTCTGTTGCGAGAACCAGTCAGTCACCTCGAAAGTGCATGGGAGACCACATGCCCGAAGACCGTTCCACCGGAACTTCCTACCGCAACGGTGCCGGGACCACCTCGCTGGTCGCCGGCATCATTGCCGCGCTGGCCTCCCTGGTGCCCTTCATCGGCGGTGCGATCACCATCGCCGCCGCAGTGGTCGCCCTCGCCAGTGGATGGGTCGGTCTGAAACGAGTGGACCAAAGCGAGGCGTCGAACCACCGTGAGGCCGTCATAGGCATCGGTCTGGGACTGGCAGCACTGTTCGTGGCGTTCCTCGTCTTTGCCGCGACCAACAGCGCATAAGGGTCCACCTGACCAGGTCGATCACGCGCTATCCGGGAGATCCGCGTGGGGAAGTGCCACACGGGGAACGCCCTCCGGGGTGCGGTCTCGCGCCGATCGGCAGAGGTGCGTCGGAGACACGGCCGCACGTGCGGTGCACTCCCCATCCCGCCTAGTCGTTGCCGGACCGGGCTAGACCCGGACCCGGCTCCAGCCCGCCGTCTCCTCCGCCGCGCGATGGGTTTGTTCGAGGAACCTCAGCACCACGGCGTCGGGATCCGCCGCCTGTCGCACGAGGTGGTACGGCAGCACGTACTCACCCAGCTCGGCGCTCCAGTACGCGGGGGCCTCGACCGCCGGATGGGTGTCGTACCCCTCGGGGTGGGGATAGGCGTACGCGTAGAAGATGCCCTCCTCCGCACCACCCGGCCAGTACCCCGCGCTCGACACCTCGTCGCTGTAGGCCTCGTGCATGACCCGGTCCGGGCAGTTCGGGACGCCACCGGGATGCTCGGGGGCGGAGCGTCCGGAGAACCGGGTGACGGCCAGATCGAACGCACCCCAGAAAAAGTGGACGGGCGAGGACTTCCCACGGAACCCACTGCGGAACGTCGACAGGACGCCGTGCGCGCTGACCAGCGACCTCCGGAAACGGGCCACGGCGTCAGCGTCGTACGACGCGTGCGTGGTGTCCTCGGCGAACGGGATCACCTCCGGCAGCTCGACCGGGGTCCCGACGATCGGCACGTCGAACCCGAGATCACCCAGGTGGCCGGTGTACTCGGCGTAGAAGTCGGCGACGGTCCGCGGCTCGAGCGCCATCCGGCGGGTGCTGCCGTCAGTGACGAGGAACAGCAGGTCGTGGCTGACGAAGTCGAAGCGGATCTCCAGACCGCGGTGTCCGGCGACCATCAGGGACGTGGTGAGCCCCCGCGCGTCCACGTACAGCGGGACGCCCCACCAGTGGTTGATCTCCGGCCCGAGGGCCATCCGCGTCTTGCCGACGATCTGGGTCCACAGGTGAAGTGTGTCCCTGGTGTCGATCCACGACTCCAGGGGCAGGGCCGGCCAGGGCTCGTCTCGCGTCTCCATCGACACATGATCCCCGATCTCGCGGCCGTCCGACACCCCCATCGTCAGCCGGGACCCGGCGCCAACCGCGCCCCTGCGTCACCCGGGTCGACGGCCGGGGGCCCGGTGCCGTTGGACGGCGTCGTGGTTGCCGCACCGGGCACTGCAGTAGCGCCGCTTACCGTTCCGGCTGGTGTCGACGAACACCTCGGGACACCCCGATCGGAGACAGGCCCCCAGACGGCCGCCCTCCGACTCGACCGCGAAGATCGCCAGACCGCCTGCGGTGATGGCCCGGACGCGCTCCACCACGTCGTCACCGTCGGCCGCGAAGTGCAGGTGGGGCTTGTGCCCGTCGTGCGTGCTCAGGGACGGCCTCGACGCGGCCGAGTCCAGCAGCTCGTTGATCGCGTCGCACGTGGAGTCCACGTCCGGCGCCGAGAAGGGTGCCCTCAACCACAATGCCCACTCCTGTAGGCGGGTCGACCTCGCGTCGTCGAGATCGGGCCTGCGGACGCCGTGGGCGCGAAGCACGCCGACGGCCATATCGGTGTCCCACTCCCGGGCGCCGAGTGAGGCAAGTTCCGCCGCGAGAGTCGGGCCGACCATATTGCCATGGTTGAACTGCACTGACCCATTGCACCACAGTCAGCGCATGACCACAGCAGCCTGTTCGCCCACCGACGTCGATCACGACCGCGACCACGACGCCCCCGTTCCGCAGCCTGCGGATCCGGACGCGCACCAGCACGAATGGCTGACCCGCTCCTCCCACCGCACCAGCGAGGGCACTGTGACCTACGAGTCCTGCCACTGCGGCGCGCATCGCGTCCTGCGCGCCGGCGTGCCCGTCGCCCGGGTGTAGGGAGAGGCGACGCTCAGGGCGAGGTCGAGATCGAGCGCTCCTTGACCTTGAACCAGATCGAGAAGTCCTCGGCGGCCCGACGTACGACGTCGTAGTTCGAGCCGCCGGTGAGATCGTTGAAACTGTCCCGCACGCCGTCGACTCCGGTCGACCGGGTCTCCTTGGGGATGCCGAAGCCCATCTTCCAGTCGGCGAAGCTGCGCTCGGCTGCAGGTTCCGTCAACAGGACCCGGACACGACTGTGCCTGTCATCGGCAGCGATGCGCGTCATCAACTCGTCGATCGCGGCCGGAGGGCCTTCGAGGAACTGAATGAAGCAGTTGTTCCTGAAGAGGAGGACACCGGTGATCCCGGCGGCACGATTGCGCTCCCGGGAGGTGAACAGAATGGACTCCAGATCACCCGGCAGCATCTTCCGCACCGGCACGCTCGTGTACACCAAATACTTCAGTTGTCCGCTCCCGGGCGACGTGGGGAACTCAGCGTCCAGCGACATTCAACTCTCCCTCGCTCGCATCGGAAAAGTACAGATCATTCAGGCTGGAGATCGCCTCGTCCAGGGATCCGGACTCGCCCTGCGGTCTCGACATCCTGTCGTAGCAGGTGAAACTGCCGTCAGAATTCTGATCGATGTACCCCACGAAGTTCCCGCGGAAACTACCGACGAAGAAGCTGTCTTCCACCTGGGACCATCGTATTTCTTCGTATCCTTCGATTGCCGAAGTCACTCCCACCCCTTTTCTTCCTTGACAAGGTGTTTCACCCACTGCCGTACACGTCGAGAAGAACGTGGCCCGAGCCACGTCACCGGGAGACGCTGCCGCCGCGCGCGGCCGAAACAGGGATGGGCACGCATCGACGTGTCACCCGATCCCACAGTGCTCTTCTTGCCTAAGAACTCACATCCTGCCGAAGCTATCCGTCATAGCGGCACACCGGGCCATCATGATGCGCGTCGGAAGACTGCGCCACCGATGGCATCGGTCGCGTCCGGAACACGGGCGAGTGCGATCCCGATGACGAGCGTGGTCAGACCTCTCCCGGCCGCGATACCGTCCGGCCCAGTCGGCGTGACACCGCGGCGCCCCACGGGGTGGTGAGCCGGGCCGCGGTGAGGAGGCCCTCGTCCTGCAGCACTCGGTGGACCGGGCCGCGGGTGAGCGCTCCGCCGGAGAGCACCACCGCGTCGTCCGCCCAGGCCCAGGCGAGGTCGACATCGTGCGTGGCCATGAGGATCGCGGCCCCCGCGGCGCGAAGCGACTCCAGCGCCGCGAGCAGGTCCTCACAGGAGAGCGGGTCGAGCCCGGCCGTCGGTTCGTCGAGAAGCAGGACGCGAGGCCGCATCGCCAGCGCACCCGCCAGGGCCACCCTCTTGCGCTGCCCGAAGGACAAGTGGTGGGGGACGCGGTCGGCGAGGTCGGTGATCGCCAGCGCCGCCAGGGCCTCGTCGACCCGGTGGGCCACCTCGGCGCGATCCAATCCGAGGTTCACGGGGCCGAAGGAGACGTCGGCCCGCACGGTCGTGGCGAAGATCTGGTCGTCGGGTTCCTGGAGCACCATCTGCACCGACTGCCGCAGGCGGGTGCGGTCGGCGCGGCGGTCCCGGACCCGCTCCCCGTCCAGCTCCAACTCCCCGGCCTCGAGGCGGTTCAGGCCCACGAGCAGCCGCATCAGGGTGGTCTTGCCGCTGCCGTTTCCACCGAGAAGCGCCATCTTCGCCCCGGCGGGGATCGTCAGGTCGGCGCCGTCGAGCACGGTGTGGGTGTGACCGCCGAGGGCATCGAGACGCCGGTAGGAGAACCGGGCACCGCGCAGCGCGAGGACGGTCACGTCATGACCCCCAGTATCGAGACGGACACGAGAACCAGACAGATGACGAGCACGCGGGTGGCCGAGACCGGGTCCGCCTCGGCGAGCACTGCGGTCTGGCCGCGCTCGGCGCGCATGGACATGGCGTCGTCGATCGCCCGTGCCCGCCTGACGGACAGGACGAATACCGAGGCGAACTGCGTCCCGACCGAGCTGATCGCGGCCCGGGCGGTGCGGTGTCCGAGCCTGAGGTCGTGGGAATGCCGCAGCGTGCGCGCGGAGTCGATGAGCAGGCCGATGAGCCGGTAGGTGGTGTCCACGACGTGAGCCAGCGGGGCGGGCAGTCCGGCCCGCCGGCCGGCGGCCAGGAGGTCGGCGACGGGCGTGGTGCACGCCAAGGTGATGGTGGCGGCCGTCGCGGCGATCGCCCTGCTCACCGTCCGCCAGGCGGTGTCGACCCCGGCCGGATCCACCACGAGGCGCCAGTCCACCAGGTCCAGCACGAGGGGACCGATTCCCAGGGCCAGGAACGCGACGGGGGCGAGCAACGCCGCGAGGTAGATCCTGGCGGGGACGCGGGCCAGCGCCAGGGCGCACACACAACAGACAGTCAGGATCGCCACGTGGCCCACCGGTGGCGGCACGAGCAGTGCCGCCACCAGCAGACCGCCGAAGAGCAGCAGCTTCTCGACTACCGGGAGGTCCGACCAACGGTTGTGGGACGCCGCGAGTTCGAGTGGGTTCACCTAGGGCTCGGCCGGTCAGTGCCCGGCCGGACCCGTGGCCGCCGCCGACGGGGTCGCCGCACCCGTCACGCTCTCCCGACGCTGCCTACTACGTGTCCGCAGGACGCCGAGTCCGTAACCCACGATCCCGCCGCCGATCCCGGCCTGGAGGGCGAACACCCCCGATTCGACCTCCCCCGGCAACTCGGGCAGAAGCGGCTCGAACCATGGCTCGTAGTCGGGAGAGACCTGGCTGATCGTCCCCTCCGCCTGCCCGTCCGCACCCTCGAACTCGCCGCCCGCACCAGCGCCATAGACCAGGGAGAACACCGCGATCGCGAACGCCACGGCGACCAGCCCCACGAGCACCCACACGCTGACGTGCTTCTTCCCGCTCATCGCACCGACTCCGTGGCCTCGACCTGATCGGTACGGTCCTCGAGATGCGCGAAGGTGCCCGCGCCGGCGAGTCGCGCCCTCCGGAAGAAGCCCACCAGGTCGAGCTCACGGGAGGCGATTCGCAGGAGCACGCTGACGATCACCACGACGATCAGAGCCTCGACGACCGCCAGCGGGATCTGGGTGATAGCGAACACGGCGAGGAACTCGGCCATCGAGAACCACAGGCCGTGCTCGGCGCTCGGGAACGCCAGCGCGAGCTGGGCGCTGGTGACGAGATACGTCACCAGGTCGGCGAGGAACGCGGCGACGAAGACCGCGCCGAGCAGCGGCACCGCGACCCGTCGACACAGGACGAACGCCCCGTAGGCGACCCACGGCCCGGCGACCCCCATGGAGAACACGTTCGCGCCGAGCGTGGTGATGCCCCCGTGCGCGAGCAGCAACGCCTGGAAGATCAGCACCACGGTGGCGACGAAGGCCATGACGGGTGGCCGGAAGATGATCGTCCCCAGCCCGGTCCCGGTGGGGTGCGAGCTGGAGCCCGTCACCGACGGGAGCTTGACGGCCGACATGACGAACGTGAACGCCCCGGCCACGCCGAGCAACACGCCCGCCTCCGGTGTCCGACGGACCGTCCTGATCACCTCGCGCGCGCCGTGGATGACGAACGGTGCCGCGACGGCCGTCCATGCCACGGCGTGCACCGAGGGGAGGAAACCCTCTGCGATATGCATATGCCTGAGACCTTTCTGCCCGTCACCTCGCGGGCACTCGTGGTGGCAGCCACGGCCGGTCTCCTGGCTCACGGGTTCCCCCGGCCCACCCCCGGAAGGGATGGACCGGATCGCCGCCGGTCCGCCTTCCCACCCACACAACGCGTGCGAGCAGTGGCACAGAGGACTGGCGACATCATCCGTTCACAGTGGCGAGGGCCGCCCCGGTCTCACACCGGGTTCCCGAGCACCGCAGCTGAGCAGATCCTAGCCCCCTCCCGGGGGCCGACTCAGTACCGCACCGATTGGGCGTCCGAGACCAGGCACATGCCCCCGACGGACTGCAGGAGGGGCCGCAGCGACCGGAGGACCTCGTCGATCCGGTCGGGGTCGACCGCCACGAGCACGAAGGTGTTGTCGAAGGTGGAGAAAGGGTCCCCACCGCGCTCACCGTGCTGTCCCCGCCCGTAGATTCCCGGGATCACGGTGCGATGGGTCAGGCCCAGCGAATCCAACGCGCCGAGGAACCTCCCGGCGACCCCGGACTCCACTACCAGTTCGATCCTTTTGACGTCTTTCATGGGATCTCCTCGCCTCAGGCGCCCAGGTACTGGGCGACGGTGTAGTAGAGCGGAATGCCGAGGACGATGTTGAACGGGAATGTCACGGCAAGGGCCATTGTGAAGTACCGGGACGGCCGCGCTTCGGGGATCGCGTAGCGCACGACGGCCGGCACCACGATGTAGGACCCGCTCGCCGCGAGCACGGCGAGCATGGTCAGGTCGCTGACCGGCAACCCGGCCAGACTGCCCAGGGCCAGCGCCATCGATGCTCCGACCAGGGGCATCACGATGCCGAACCCGATCAGGAACGGGCCCACGTCCCGGACCTCGCGGAGCTGACGGGCGACGAGCAAGCCCATCTCGAGCAGGAAGAAGGCCAGCAGCCCCTTGAACATGTCGTCGACGAACGGGGACATGGCCTCGCCGGCGTCGGCCCCCACCACGGTGCCGATCACGAGCGACCCGATCAGCAGCAAGTGCGCACCGTCGGTGAACGCCTCGTGCAGGATCGCCCGCAACGACAGGGGTGCGCCCGACACGGGAGAGGAAGCGCCGGCCCCCGCGTCACCCGCCATCTGGGCGGAACGCTGACGGGACCGTGCCCAGGTGGCCAGAAGCACCGCCATGATGATCGCGGGCGATTCCATCAGAACCAGGGCGACCGTCATGTACCCGCCGGGTTCCTCCCCACGGGCGGTCACGAACTGCGTCGCGGCGATGAAGGTCACCGCGCTGACCGACCCGTAGGTCGCGGCGATGGCGGCCGCATCGAACTCGTTCACCCTGCGCCGCAGGACCAGGAAGCCCAGCGCAGGGATCACCAGGGCCAGGAGGAGGGCGATGCCGATCACCGCCGCGGCGCGGCCGGTCAGACCGGTCTCTCGCAGAGCCTGGCCACCCTTGAACCCGATCGCCATGAGCAGGTAGAGCGACAGGAACTTGGTGACGGGGGCCGGGATCTCCAGGTTGGAGCGCACAGCGGCGACGAACAGCCCCAGGAAGAAGAACAGGATCGGCGGGTCCGTGAGGCTGCCGAGAATGCTGAGGTCCATCGAGTCTCCCCTGATCTGTCCGGAGTCCGTGCGCCGCCGAGCGGGACGAGCTGATCTCCGTCGTGGCGCGCTAGCCGCCTGTTCCGAGCGAGTAACGGGAACGACAATACATGACTTTCAAGACATGTTTTGCAACAGCCTAAATCGGTGTCGCGTGTTGTGGCGCGGCGCGCGGACCGGGCCCGCGGTGGGACGGGCTCCGTGCACGCCCACATGCGTACCGTGATTCACGTAAGGCAAAATGGCACTCGGAAGTCGTCGGTGATGGGGTGGCGTAGTGGCAGAGTGGACGTTTCTCACCAATCACGCGCACGTCCTGTTGTGCATCGCGCAGGACTCCGAGACGCGACTGCGCGACATCGCCGATGCGGTCGGGATCACCGAGCGCGCCACCCAGCGGATCGTGGCCGAACTGGAAGAGGCCGGGTACCTGCAGCGCATCCGCGACGGGCGCCGTAACCGCTACAGCCTGAACCGAGACCTGCCGCTGCGCCATCCACTCGAACGGGACCACATGGTCGGGGAGATACTCAGCGTGCTGGGGGCCCCGCGAAAGGGTGCTGGCGACGGCAACGAGTGACCCGTCGGCACTGATCGTGGCGCCCCGACAGCGTGGTCGACCACTACTAGAGGCCCCCAGGGGACGATCTGGTCGGCTTCTCTCTGCAGTTGATCGAGTTCGGAGATGTCATAGGGGCTGAGCACATCCACCGTCACCACGTCCGGACGAACGGTCGCTTTCTGCACCACCGCGGATTCGGTGTTGCTCAGCCAGCGTCCCGGACCTGCGCGGCCCACACCCTCGTAAGCGAGCTCGTCGACATGGGGACCAACACCACGACGAAGAGCAACGTCACTACGGGGTACGCCCTACGCGACGTACTGTGTTGCGAAGCGGTCCGACCTTGCACTGGTCGCAATTCCGGTCACGCCAGAGTGTTCACCACACCCAGCGCGGCTCAACCCGCCAAGGAGGCATGGCATGAGCACTACCCGCGAGCTTCGCGCCGAGGTCGAGGTCGACGCCCCCGTCGAGCGCGTGTGGGAGGTCGTCACGGATACCTCCGTGCTCGTTCGGTCGTCGCCCGAACTCGTCGCGGTGACACCGCTGCTGCCGGGAGGCTTCCGGAAGGGCCAGCAGTACATCGGCTGGAACCGCCGCAAACTGGTCGTCTGGCCAACCCGAAACGTTGTGATCGAGTTCGAGCCACACAAGCGTGTCGCCTGGGACACGAAGACCAGCGGCGCCCGCTGGGCCTTCGAGCTCCAGCCGACGCAGACCGGTACCAAGCTGGCCCAGCGTCGGTCCGTGCCGGGCAAGCTCAATCCGATCGGCCGGATCTTCGCCGCGACGCTCCTCGGCGGGGGTCCGAACCACGCTGACGAGCTCGATACTGCACTTGGCACCACGCTGGAGAGCATCAAAGCTATCGCCGAGGCCTGACCAACCGACTCGTCCCCACGGGTGGACTTCGCCAGGGATAACTCTCTTGCGACTGGGCAGTAGCAAGAGGAGCAATGCGCGGGAACGGCCACTTAGACGACAGCCCGCCGGCAGAGTTCGGAGAGACGTCTTCCGCTACCTCACGGACCGACCACACCCTGATCTGAAGTGGACAGCCGGTATGGTGAGTCCGGGTCTACCCGCCCAGTAATCGACCGGATGAGCGTCCCGCAGGGAGACTCGAGTGTAGATGCCGCCCTCGGAAACCACGAGCACAGCCTGGCACCTCGGCCTCCGTGACTGTGGTCGAACTTTCAACTCTGAGTTCGACCTACCCCGCCCCGCCCCGCCGCTTCGCCGCCCTCTCCGGATCCGAGGCGTACAACCACGATTCGGCCTCCCCCGGCCGGACCAGCGCCCGGCCCACCAGGATCACCGCCGCCTGCCGCAGACCGGCGGACTCGACCGCGTCCGCGATGTCGGCAAGTGTGCCCCGCAGCTCGACGCGGTGCGGGCGGCTCGCATTGGCCACCACCGCCACCGGGCAGTCCGCGCCGTGCGTGGGAACCAGCCGTTCGGCGAGCTCGCGGATCCGGGTGATCGCCAGGTGCAGCACCAGCGTCGCGCCGGTGGCGGCGAAGTTCTCCAGCGATTCGGAGGACGGCATCACCGTCGATCGGGCCTGGACGCGGGTCAACACGACGGACTGCACCACCTCGGGCACGGTCAGCTCCACCCCCAGCTCGGCGGCGGCGGCAGCGTAGGCCGGGACGCCGGGCACCACGTCCCAGGGCACGCCCGCTGCATCGAGGCGGCGGGTCTGCTCGGCGAGCGCGGAGTACAGCGACGGGTCACCCGAGCACAGTCGCACCACCTCGAGCCCCTCGGCGTGGGCGGCGACGATCTCCGCGATGATCCCGTCCAGGTCCAGGTGCTGGGTGTCCACCAGCCGCGCGCCTGATCGGCAGTGGTCGAGCACGCCGTCGTCCAGATAGGTGCCCGCGTACAGGCAGACGTCCGCCGCGGCCAGGGCCGCAGCCGCGCGCAGCGTGAGCAGGTCGGCGGCGCCGGGGCCGGCCCCGACGAAGTGAACTGTCACGAGGTCTCCCCTGTCTCCCCGGAGTCCGCCGCAGCGGCGGAATCTGCCATAACAGCGAAGGGCTTAATCGCGCACCACTGCACCACGGCCCGCGCCGGGGCCCAGCCGGTGAACGAGCCGATCGAGTCGGCGTGTTCCACGTGGAACCGTACGAGCTCGCCGCCGAACTCCGCGCGGGCATCGATCAGCACCCGCTCCGTCTCGATCGTCACCGCGTGAGCGACCAGCCTGCCGCCGGGACGCAGCGCCTCCCAACACTGCCGCAGCAGGCCGGGCGCGGTGCCTCCGCCGCCCACGAACACCGCATCGGGGCGAGGGAGCCCCTCGAGCGCCTGCGGCGCGCGCCCGTGGACGACCTCCAGCGACGGCACACCCAGCCGCGCGGCGTTCCGCTCCACGCGCGCGGCCCGCTCGGGATCGGCCTCTACAGACACAGTGCGGCAGGACGGGTGTGCCCGCATCCACTCGATGCCCACCGATCCGGCGCCGGCGCCTACGTCCCACAACAGTTCGCCGGCCGACGGAGCAAGCCGCGAGAGAGCCGAGGCGCGTAGGTCGCGGCGGGTGAGCTGGCCGTCGTTCTCGAAGGCGTCGTCGGGCAGTCCTGGGGCCACACCGAGCGGGCGCGAGGTGGGCCCGGCCAGGCACTCCACGGCAAGGACGTTCAGCTGGGGCACCGCGCGGCCCGGATCCCAGTCGCGCGCCACACAACTCTGACGTGCCTCGGCCGGGCTCCCCAGATCGGAGAGGACGGTCAGCACGCTGTCCCCGAAACCAGCGACGGCGAGCGCCCTGGCAACGTCCCCAGGAGTGTGCCGGTCGGCGCTCAACACCACCAGCCGCTGCCCCGGCGCCAGTACACCGGGGAGCTCGCGGTGGTCGCGCAGCACCGCCACCGTCTCGGCTGGCCACCGCATCCGGGCGCGGGCCAGCGCGACCGACGACACCGCCGGCAGCACCTCCACCGACTCCGGGCCGAGCAGGCCGATCAAC
>NZ_JAALEB010000322.1:0-5616 GCF_014145165.1 Dietzia sp. Cai40
CGCGAAGCGCCCCGAACGCCGCCGAACTCGTCGTCGTCGCACTCATTACCGACCACCCTCCCCCCGCGGCGCCTGTATCGAACATACGTACTACTCTAACGTCACCACCTCACTAGCGCAAGTGTTCGAATCACCCGTCACTCGATGTCGGACCTCCGCGCTACACTCACCGCATGACCGAACCGCCCGTCTCCCCCGTCGACCGCGCCTTCGACGTACTGCGGGTGACGGCGGCGGGAACCGGCCTGACACTGAGCGAGATCTCCCGCGAGGCCGGGCTGGCCAAGTCCACGACCCTTCGCCTCCTGGCCGCACTCGAGCGAAACGATGCGGTCACGCGCATCGGCCAGCGCTATCGACTGGGGCCGCTGGTGCATGAGCTGGATCCGATTCCTGCCTCGCCGGCATACGAGCGGACCCGCCGCGTACTCACACCGTTCCTCGCGCACCTCTTCGAGGCGACCCGGGCGACGGTGCACCTGGCCACGCTGCACGGTGACGAGGTGGTGTACCTCAACAAGCTGCACGGTCCGCGGCCGATCCCGTCACCGTCGCGGATCGGCGGCGGACTGCCGGCCTATTGCACCGGAGTGGGCAAGGCGATGTTGGCGTTCGACGACGCCGCCGCCGAGCGGGTGTCGCAGGGCCCGCTGATCGCCTGGACCGACACCACGCTCACCTCGCCGGATGCGCTCGCCGTGGAGCTGGCGGAGATCCGGCGCAGAAGGCGATCGGTGGATCGCGCCGAGCTCACGCCCGGCCTCTACTGCGTGGCCGCACCCGTGTTCGACGACGACGAGGACGGCGCCTGCGGAACCCTAGCGGTGGCGGCGCTCTCCGCTAGCGCGGCGGACGGTGCTGCACTCACTCGCCTGGAGCCACTGGTCACCAGGGTGGCCGCGGCCGCCAGTCGCGCGATGGCGACGGACCGGACGTGACGAGGGCCGAGGGAACGTGAGCGCCGCAGCCGAACCCCCGCACTGGCTGCACCCCCGCGCTAGCGGAACTCCATGGTCACGTCCCCCAGGCCCGCGAACTCGGCGCGGAAGGAATCGCCGGGCGCGGCGTCCATCGCGCGGATCGCGGTGCCGGGCAGGATCACGTCTCCCTTGCGCAGGCGGACGCCGAACTTGGCGACCGTCGAGGCCAACCAGCCCACCGAATTGAGCGGGTTGCCCAGGACCGCGTCGGAGCGGCCGGACGCGAGGAACTCGCCGTTCTTGTAGAGGGTCGCATCGATCGCGGCGACGTCCAGGTCCGTCAGCCGCACGCGCTGCTGCCCGACGACATACCCGCAGGACGACGCGTTGTCGGCGATCGTGTCGGGCAGGGTGATCTTCCAGTCGCGGATGCGCGAGTCGATCAGCTCGATCGAGGGCACGACCCACTCGATGGCGGCAGCGGCCTCCTCCTGCGAGCACCCCTCCGGCGGGATGTCGGCGCCGAGGATGAAGCCCACCTCGACCTCGACGCGCGGGAAGCAGAACCGGGCAGCCTCGACCGGCGCGCCCTCCGGGTACTCCATGGTGTCGAGGAGATGGCCGTAGTCGGGTTCGTCGACGCCCATCATCTCCTGCATGGCCTTGGAGGCCAGACCCACCTTGTGTCCGGTGACCACCGCGCCGGCGGCGAGCTTGCGGCGGATGTTGACGAGCTGGATCTCGAACGCGTCGTCCGGGGTCATCTCGGGATGGTGGTCGGTGAGCGGCGCGATGGGCGCCACGTCGGCCTCGGCGTCCCAGAGTCGCTGGGCGAGTGTGGAGCGGGTCTCCTCGTTGAGCATGACCGGGATGCTACCTCGACCGTGTGGCGCTCGAGCCCCCGGTTCTATAACGTGTTCTACATGGCAGACCAGGAGTTCGACGTCGTCGTCGTCGGTAGCGGTGGAGCAGGCATGACGGCCGCCCTCGCAGCAGCGAAGAAGGGCCTCAGCGTGGTCCTCGTGGAGAAAGCACCGCACTATGGCGGCTCCACCGCCCGTTCCGGCGGCGGCGTGTGGATCCCGGGGAACTCCGTCCTCCGACGGGACGGCGTCCAGGACACCCCGGAGGCCGCCCGGACCTACCTCCGGGCGATCGTCGGCGACGTCGTGGCCCCGGAACGGATCGACGCGTACGTCGACCGTGGCCCCGAGGTCCTGGACTTCGTCCTCGCCAACTCCCCCCTCGAGATGGAGTGGGTGGTCGACTACTCGGACTACTACCCCGAGTCCCCGGGAGGACGACTCGGCGGCAGATCCGTCGAGCCCAAGCCGTTCGACCTGCGCCAGTTGGGTTCCGAGGCCGCGCGGCTCGAGCCCCCCTACGCCAAGGCTCCGGCGAACATGGTGGTCAAGCAGTCCGACTACCGCTGGCTCAACCTCCTCCAGCGCCCCACCACCAAGGGTTTCCGGCGCTCCGTCCGTGTGACGATGCGCATGCTGCTGGCGAAGGCCCGCGGGGCCAACATGGTGGGCATGGGCCGCGCGCTCATCGCCGCCATGCGCAAGGGCCTCCTGGACGCGGGTGTCCCGGTGTGGCTCAACACGCCGATGACCGGTCTGGTCACCGAGGGCAGCGGGTTGGACGAGCGGGTCGTGGGCATCACCGTGACCCGCGGCGGCGAGGAGCAGACCCTCCGCGCCCGACGTGGCGTGATCATCGGCTCGGGCGGGTTCGAGCACAACCAGGAGATGCGGGACAAGTACCAGCGTCAGCCCATCCCCACCTCGTGGACGGTCGGCGCCGCCGGCAACACCGGCGAGGGGATCGAGTACATGGAGAAGGTGGGGGCGGAACTGGCCTTCATGGAGGACGCCTGGTGGGGTCCCACGATCCTGCTCCCCCGCGGTCCGTGGTTCGCGCTCGCCGAGCGCTCGCTGCCCTGTTCGTTCCTCGTCAACTCGCGCGGCGAGCGGTTCATGAACGAGTCGCTGCCGTACGTCGAGGCCGGGCACCGGATGTACGGCGGGGAGTACGGGCAGGCCCCCGCCGACCAGCAGGGCGCCGAGGGCGAGAACGTCCCGGCCTGGATCATCTTCGACCAGGAGTACAAGAACCGGTATCTCTTCGCCGGACTGCAGGCGAAGCAGCCGCTGCCGAAGAAGTGGCTCGAGACGGAGAACTTCCACAAGGCCGACACGCTCGCCGAGCTCGCCGGACTGATCGGCGTCCCGGGGGACGCGCTGGAGAAGACGGCCGCCCGGTTCAACGGCTTCGCCGAGAGAGGCGTGGACGAGGACTTCCAGCGGGGCGTCTCGGGGTACGACCACTACTACGGCGACCCCACCAACAAGCCCAACCCGAGCCTCGGTCCCGTCCGCAAGGCACCGTTCTTCGCCGCCAAGATGGTGCCCGGGGACCTCGGGACCAAGGGCGGGGCGAACACCGACGTCCACGGCCGCGTCCTCCGCTCGGACGGCTCCGTGATCCAGGGGCTCTACGCCGCCGGCAACGCGTCGTCGCCGGTCATGGGCCACACCTACGCCGGGCCCGGGGCGACCATCGGCCCCGCGATGGTCTTCGGGTACCTCGCGGTCGAGCACATGCTGGCCGGCGCCGCCGCCGGGTCCACCACCACCGGACCGACCACCACCGACAAGACGGGAGTCTGACCGTGCCGATCGACCTCTCGATTGCCCTGGGGGCCGAGCTTCCCTCGCAGGAGTTCTCCTGGACAGCCTCGGACGTTGCGCTCTACGCACTCGGAGTCGGCGCGGCCGGGGACCCCATGGACACCGCCGGGCTGGACTACGTGGACGACCTGCATCCCAAGGTGTTGCCGTCGTTCGCCACCGTCGCCGCCACGATGAACGTCACGGAGGCGCCGCGGGTGTCCTTCCCCGGGGTCGAGATCGACCTGGCCAAGGTCGTGCACGGTAGCCAGTCCGTCGAGGTGCACCGCCCGATCCCCGCGGCCGGCACCGCCGTCACCACGACCAGGATCGCCGAGATCCAGGACAAGGGGTCGGCCGCGGTGATCATCCAGGAGTCCGAGACGGTCTCCGCCGAGGGTGAGAAGCTGTGGACCTCTCGATCCGGGATCTTCGCCCGTGGCGAGGGAGGCTTCGGTGGCGAGCGCGGGACCTCCGAGAAGGTGCAGTACCCCGAGCGGGACGCCGACCACACCATCGAGGTCGCGAGCCTGCCCCAGCAGGCGCTGCTCTACCGCCTCTGCGGGGACCGCAACCCCCTGCACTCCGATCCCGCGTTCGCCGAGGCGGCCGGGTTCCCGCGCCCGATCCTCCACGGTCTGTGCTCCTACGGCATGGTGCTGCGGGCCGTCGTGGACGAGGTCCTGGGCGGCGACGTCGAGCGGGTCCGCGGCTACGGCGTGACGTTCGGCGGCATCTTCTTCCCCGGCGAGACCATGCGCGTCCGCGTGTGGGAGGACGGCTCGCGACTGCTCGTGGCGGCCACGGCCGCCGAGCGGGACGACGCCCCCGTGCTCAAGAACGTGGTGGTCGACCTCGCCTGACCGGGGGCTGGCCAACTCCCCCGGCGGCCACGCCGGTGGATCAGCAGAGCGCGCGGAACCGCTCCACCAGCCGGATCCGGCCGGGGGCGTCCATCGCCATCGGTACGACCGTGAGGGTGGTGGCCCCGGCCTCGCGGAACGCCTCGACCCGCTCGGCCACGTACGACTCGGGGCCGATCAGCGAGACCGACCGGACCAGCTCGTCGGGCACCGCGGCCGCGGCCTCGTCCTTCTTGCCGTCCAGGTACAGGTCCTGGATGCGGGCGGCCTCGTCCTCGTAGCCGTAGCGGCACGCGAGCTCGTTGTAGAAGTTCTTGCCGCGGGCGCCCATCCCACCGATGTAGAGGGCCAGGTGCGGGCGCACGAAGTCCAGGTAGCCCGGCACCTCGTTCTCCTCGCAGATCGCCAGCGGGGGTCCGGCGTAGACCTCGAGCTCTCCGAGAGAGGGATCGCGCTTCTCACGCCCCTTGGCCAGCGGCTCACCCCACGCGAGGTGGGCCTTCTCGGGGTGGAAGAAGATCGGCTGCCAGCCATCGGCGATCTCGGCGGCCAGCTGCACGTTCTTCGGCCCGAGCGCCGCCAGCACGATCGGGATGTTCTCGCGCACCGGGTGGTTGATGAGCTTGAGCGGCTTGCCCAGGCCCGTGCCCTGGTCGGCGGGCAGCGGGATCTGGTACTTGGCCCCGTCGTGCACGAGCTTCTCCCGGCGCCACACCTTGCGGCAGATCTCGATGACCTCGCGCGTGCGGCCCAGCGGCGCGTCGTAGCGCACGCCGTGGAAGCCCTCGACGACCTGCGGGCCGGAGGCGCCGAGGCCCAGGATGAAGCGGCCGTCGGAGACGAAGTCCAGCCCGGCGGCGGTCATGGCAGTCAGGGTGGGTGTGCGGGTGTAGATCTGCAGGATGCCCGAGGCCAGCTCCATGGTCGAGGTCTTGGCCGCGAGGTACCCGAGCTGGCTCACCGCGTCGAACGAGTAGGCCTCGGGGACGAACGCGATGTCCAGCCCCGCCCGCTCGAGGTCCGCGGCCTCCGCGGCCGTCTCGGCGAAGCCGCCGCTGTAGTTGAGAGCCATTCCGATGCGCATGCGGGTAACGCTACCGGGGGGCCGCGGCACCCCGTCCGCGGGCCGCCACGGCCCCGGCCCGGGTCGCCCCGGTCCCG
>NZ_JAALEB010000323.1:0-9983 GCF_014145165.1 Dietzia sp. Cai40
GCTGGCCCGCCGCCTCGCGGACACCGACGGGGCGATCATCATGAAGCTCGGACGCAACTTCCCGGCGGTGCGCCGCGCATTGGAGGCCGCCGGGCGGCTCGAGGGCGCGGTCTACGTCGAACGCGCCTCGACCGACGCCGAGGTGCACCACCCGGTGCGGGACGTCGATTCGGCGACCGTGCCGTACTTCTCGCTCATCGTGGTCCCGGGTGACTCCCAGCAGGTCGACCCGTTCGGGCGGCGCCCCTCGCCATTGGGTGAGGGGAACGTGCGCGACCTCGCCCCGGACGGTGAGCTGCACGTGGTCGGACTGGGACCGGGCCCGGACCACTGGCTCACCGCCGAGGCCCAGCGCGTGCTCGCCGACGTCGACCACGTGGTCGGGTACGCGCCCTACGTCGACCGCGTCCCCCAGCGCGCCGGGCTCACCCGGCACTGCTCGGGCAACACCGTCGAGGTGGACCGGGCCAGGCTCGCCCTGGACCTCGCGCGCTCCGGCGAACGCGTGGCGGTGGTCTCCGGGGGCGACGCGGGCGTGTTCGGCATGGCCGCAGCGGTCTTCGAGGCCGCCGAGGACCCGCTGTACTCCCGCATCGACGTGCGGGTCGCGCCCGGGGTGTCCGCCGTCCAGGCGGTCGCCGCCCGGGCCGGGGCCCCGATCGGCGCGGACTTCGCCGTGATGAGCCTGTCCGACCGGCTCAAGCCCTGGGAGGTCATCTCCCGTCGTCTCGACGCGATAGCCGCCGCGGACCTGGTCCTGGCGGTCTACAACCCCGCCTCGCGCTCGCGCACCCGCCAGGTCGCCGACGCCCGCGACGTCCTCCTCCGGTATCGCGACCCGGCCACCCCGGTGGTGGTGGGACGTGACGTGGGCCGGGCCGAGGAGTCCCTGACCATCACCACTCTCGCCGAGCTCGACTGCGACTCGGTGGACATGAAGTGCCTGCTCATCGTGGGCGCGTCCGGGACCCGCGTCACCGAGTCGGGGCGGGTGTGGAGTCCGCGGTTCGTGCGGTCATGACCGGCGCTCCACGGGGTGAGAGAAACGACGACGACGAGGGCGGCGAAGGCGGAATCGGAATCGGAGCTCCCGACCGCGACGCGCTGTGGCGGATCCTCGCCACCCGCCGCGACCACCGGCACTTCCACCCCACCCCGGTGCCGCGCGAGACCATCGATCGACTCCTCGAGGTCTTCGCCGTGGCCCCGAGTGTCGGGTTGAGCCAGCCCTGGCACGTCACCGTGATCGAGGACCGCGGCGTGCGCGAGGCCGTCCACGAGGGATTCCGCACCGTGCGCCGCGCGGAATCCGAGCGATTCGACGGCCGGCGACGCGAGCTCTACGACTCCCTGCGCCTCGAGGGCATCCTCCAGGCACCGGTCGGGCTGGTCGTCAGCCACAGGCCGCCCGCCGGGCCGGTCCTGGGGACCACGAGCGTCCCGGCGGCCACCGAGTACAGCGTGGTCGCCGCCATCACCCTGCTGTGGCTGGCCGTGACGGCCGAGGGCCTGGGCATGGGCTGGGTGAGCCTCGTCGACCCCGACCACCTCTCCGACAGCGTGCCCGTGCCCGACGGGGCCCGGCCCCTGGCGTACCTGTGCCTGGGACACCCCGCCCTCGAGCTGGACGAGCCGCTGTTGCAGACCGTCGGGTGGGGACGCAGGTCGCCGCTGTCGGTCGACTGGGTGTAGATCCGGGGCCGCGTGAGAACGCGGTTGCGGACCGAGTCGCTCAGAATCCGTACCTGACCGCCCGCGCGGCAGTGTGCGACCTCGGTCGCGGGCCCGTTCGGCAACGTACTCAAGCTGCGACCACCGTTGCCCTTCACCCGCTCGGACATCCCGTGGGCCGCGGACGCCCTCGACCAGTCACTCCGGGTCCTCACTGCGAGGAGGTGAACCCCTGAACCTCGACCGGTGTCGTCCTGGTGGTGGTCGATCCGTCTCCCAGCTGCCCGTTCCAGTCATGTGGTGATCAGTGGGCCGGGTCGCCGGCGGCGTCACATCCGGGGTACAGCGTGGCCGGATTGTCGGACTGAGTCACGACCCCGTCACTCGCCGAAGGCCTGCCGTAGTGCATCGCACTGCGCCCGGAAGAAGTCCTTACTGACCCCGGCGCGGGTGACGACCAGGTCGAAACCGTGGAACGCGCCCGGAACCGGGAGGAACTCGCAGGGCACTCCGGCTCGCTCCAGACGATCCGCGTACGCCTTGTCCTCCTCGAAGAACAGATCCACCGTGCCGACGCCGATCCACGCCGGAGCGACCCCGGCCAGATCAGGGTGGCGGGCCGGAGAGGCCGTGGACGGGTCGGCCCCGCCCAGGTAGCTCGTCCAGCCGAACCGATTCGATCGTGCGTCCCACAGTCGGTGTCGCCGGTCGCGGGTGTCGGTCCGGTCGTCCACCATCGGGTACGCGAGCAGTTGCAGCACCGGGGCGACGGGGCCCTCATCCCGGGCCCGGATCGCGAGCGCGGCTGCGAGCCCACCGCCGGCGCTCGCGCCGCCGACGGCGATCCGGCGGGTGTCGATACCGGGTTGAGCGGCCAGCCATCCGAGTGCCGCGTGACAGTCGTCGAGCGCCGCCGGGAATGGGTGTCGCGGCGCCAGTCGATAGTCGACCGACACGACGGTCGCACCGGTGCTCCGCGCCAGAGCCCGGCAGAGCACGTCATCCTGCGCCGCAGAACCGACGACGTATCCACCGCCGTGGATCCATACAAGGCCTGCCGAGGATGACGACTGATCACCTGGGGCACGGAAGACCCGCACCGTCGCGCCCGAGTCGAGTTCGTGGGTCTCCGTTCCCCGTAGTCCTGGCAGCAGTGTCCCGATCTTCTGCACCGCCGGCAGGGTCCGCGGTCCCACGAGGCGCGGGGGCAGCACCACTGACGCGAGGCGGAGATCGGGGTGATACCGGCGGCGATCGCGGATGCGATCGAGAAACGGGATGCGCATGGTCGTCCTCTGTGGGGAGAGATCCCCGTGGGGTCGTGGAAGTCGGATCGGCGGTCGGGCGCAGTGCCCAACGAGCCATGAGCGATCGTAGCCACTACCGGTGTCGAGAACGTGTCACTTCCGGCCTCAGGTCAGTGCGAACTGATCAGCCGTGCCGTCTCGTTCTGGACGAGCAACGCCTGATCATCGTTCACCAGTGTCAGCGGGTAGGTGCTCCCGTAGGTCTCCACGAGCCGTGCGACGAGTTCGGGCGGGTAGGGCGGGAGCGCGCCGTCCGCGTGGGGGATCACCACGGTGTCGACCAGACCGAGTCCGGCGTGGTCGGTGAGTTCGGGGGCGGCGGAGGGGTCGTCCATCAGGCTGACCGGTTCGATGCTGGGTCCGGTGATGACCGACCCCGCACTCGACCCGATGTAGGGCAGCCCCGCCCGTACCCGCTCGACGAGGACCGCATCCGCACCCCGTCGGCGCAGTGCCGCCATGAGCACGAAGGTGTTGCCGCCGGCGGCGTACAGGGCGTCGACCCCGTCGAGGAGGCCGGCGAACTCGCCCGCGTCGTCGATGCCGGCAACGGTGATGTCGGTCAGCACGTACCCCAGGTCCGAGAGCTGCGCACGCTCCGCGGCGACGAACCCGGCTCCCGCGTAGGGGCTCGCGGCGTCGTTCAGGTACCCGATGCGCACAGCGGGTGCGGGCCGGTTGACGTGCTCGGCGAGGAAGTCGGGGACGGCGCCCACGCCGAGGGACAGCAGGAGCAGGTTCATGACGCCACTCTACGAGGGAAGGCGCGCGCCACGAGGTGCGCAGCCCACATCGGCCCGGCCAGCCCCCGGACTCCGACGGTCGCCCAATTTCTCATCCCTTGACGCCCACGTAACAGCGGCGCAACGCAGCGCCGTTTGACTAATTCCGTTCGAGTGATCGATTTATAGGAGTTCCATGGAACCCGCCCTGCGCCCCGCTCCCGCGGTCTACCGGCGTCGCCTGTTCCACTCCCGCGACGCCACCCCCGACCAGTGCTCCGACGTCGTCTGGATCCAGGGGAACCGACTGTTCTGCGACGCGAGGTTCTCCACCGACGACTCGGGCGCGAGGGACTTCCACATGGGTTTCGCTGGCCGACTCCAGTGCACGGACGCCGCCATCGGCGAATTCGAGTGGGTCCATGCCATCGCCGCCGGAGAGGCCTTCGGGTCCGCCGATATCGGGCAACTCTTCGACGTGCCGGGGTGGGGACTGCTGGAGGTGGGCCGACAGCTCGACTACGTCGAGCTGTGGGAGCAGCGCCCCGACGAGCCCGGACCGGTGTGGGAGGCCAGGGGGGTCGATGACCACGGCACCGAGGCGCTGGTCGTCTGCGTCGGCGACAGCTTCGGTCTCGCGCTGGGCGCTGATCCCGCGGGGGGCCGGCCGTCGTCGGTGCACATCGGTTCACGGACCGCTCAGGGCTGGCTCGCGCGGTACTCGTCGTGGTCGGGGCCCGAGCCTCCCCTCTTCTCCCTGTCCCCTCACTCCGACGGCCGCTTCGTCATCTCCTGGCGGGCCGGCGAGCACTCCGGTCCACCCGTGTCCTTCGACCCGATCCACCCGACCCGCGCGACCCGCCCGACCCACTCAGGAGCCGAGAATGACTGACCCCCACCGACCCAGCGTCGACTTCGAGTCGATCCCGGTCATCGATGTGTCCACGCTCGCCGATCCCCGCGGGCCCTCAGCGGAGTGCGTCGACCGACTCGGCGAGGCCGCCCGAGGCGTCGGCTTCCTCCTCATCGTCAACCACGGCGTGGCCGATGAGACGTTCCGCGCGATGCACGAGGCCGCACAGCGCTTCTTCGCCCAGCCCGACTCCGTCAAGCGGGAGGTGTACATCGGCAACTCCACCAACCACCGCGGATACGTCCCCATCGGGGAGGAGGTGTTCGCCGGCGCCACCCCGGACCTCAAGGAGGCCTACGACCTGTCCATCGACCTGCCGGCCGACCACCCGGAGTATCTGGCCGGCAACCCCCTGCTCGGGCCGAACCAGTGGCCCGACCTGCCGGGGTTCCGGGAGGCGGTGACGACCTATTACGACGAGGTGTTCGCACTCGGGTCGCGGCTCCTCGCGGCGTTCGCCCGGTACCTCGACCTCGACCCCGCCACGTTCCTCGGATCGGTGACCCAGCCGCCCTCGCAGCTGCGGCTGATCCATTACCCGTACAACCCCGACGCCGAGGACCGCCCCGGGATCGGAGCGCACACCGACTACGAGGCGTTGACACTGCTCAAGCCCACCGCTCCCGGGCTGGAGGTGATGAACGGCCGGGGAGAGTGGATCGAGGTCCCGTACCGCGAGGACGCGATCGTCGTGAACATCGGGGACCTGCTGGAGGTGTGGACCAACGGCGCGTTCGTCGCCACGTCCCACCGGGTCAGGAAGATCTCGAGGGAACGGTATTCGTACCCGCTGTTCTTCACCGTCGACTACGACACGATGGTCGCTCCCCTGACGTTCCCCGGTTCGAACGACTCCACCTACGAGCCGCTGCACGCCGGCGAGCACCTGTTCGCCCAGACCGCGCAGAGTTTCGCCTACCTGAGGCGACGGATCGCGGACGGTGATCTCGCACTCCCGGAGGGCGCGCGTCCCCTGTACTCGCTGGGTCGCGAGACCTCCCTGGTGGGTGAGTCGCGATGATCAGTGTCGCTATCGGAGCAACTGTCGTTCTACTCGTCATCCTGGGTCTGATGTCCTCCACCAGGGTGAGAGGACAGAACCGCAACTTCGCGGTCGCGGGGCGGACGCTGACCGTGCCCCTCGTCGCCGTCCTCCTGATGTCCCAGGTCGTCGACTCCAATGCAACCGTCGGCGCGGCGGACCTCGCGGGCGGATTCGGATTCTGGGCGGGTGCCGCACTGCCGCTGGGTCTTGCCGCATCCTTCCTGCTGATGGGGCTTTTCGTTGCCGAGAAGGTGCGGGAGCGGGAGCTGTACTCGCTGCCCGAATACTTCCGGCAGACGTTCGGACGGACCGGGGAGATCCTGACGGCCGTCCTGACGGTGACCAGCTTCGGAATCCTCATGGCGGGCAACCTCGTCGCGCTGGGTCACATGATGGACCACTTCATCGGAGTGCCCTACTGGGCGGCGATCGTGTTCGTCACCCTGGCGATACTCGCCTACACGATGGTCGGCGGGATGTTCGCGTCGGTGTATACGGGCCTGTTCCTCATGGGTGTCATGGCGGTCGGGTTCGTCGGGCTGACAGCCTGGATGTTCATGGGCCCCGGATACGCGGCGCCGGAGGGGCTCGGCATCTCGGATCTCGAGCAGTTGACGGCACCCGCCGCGGGCGCGGCCATCAACTGGGCGACGTTCTTCGCCCTGGGCTTCGGCAACCTGGTGGCCATCGACCTCATCCAGCGCGTGTCCTCCGCGAAGACGGCCCGGGGGGCCAGGTCGGCGAGCCTGATCGCCGCCGCCGGAACCGTGGTCCTGTGCGTCCCGCTGGCCGCGGTCGCCGTGGCCGGGGCGGGGTTGCTCGGGGACAGCGACTCCGAGTCGCCGATCCTCTTCCAGCTCCTCACCGATCAGGTGCCCGTTCCGATCGCGATGCTGGTCATCGCTGCCCTGCTGGCCGCCTCGCTCACCACGGTCAGCGGAATCCTCCTCGCGACATCGTCCATCGTGGTCGGAACCGTCATCGACACGCGGAAGCTGCGCCTGAACGTGCTCCAGGCTTCTCGTTGGTCGATGGTCCCCGTCGCCGTCATCGGCGTGATCGTGGCACTCCGGGTGAACCACACCGGGATCCTCCTGACCCTGACCTTCGACCTGCTGTGCGCCAGTATCGTGGCGCCGTTCGTCCTGTCGCTGTGGACACGGTTAGTCAGCACGAGGGCACTGGTGATCTCCGCCGCGCTGGGACTGGGGGTCCGGCTCGGGTTCTTCGTCCTCACACCGACGATCTACGGCGTGGAGAACACCCTGCTGTACATCCCGAACGAGGTGGTCACCACGAGCGTCGACGGCTGGACCACGTTCCTCGCCGCGGCCGTGTCACTCGTGGTCTACGTGGCGGTGGCCGCCGCCGACACCCGGGCCGACACGCGGAAGGCCACGCCGGCACCCGCGGTCGACGAGTCGGTACCGGACCGGGGAGTCGAGGTCCCCGCGAGGGCCTAGCCTCGCCCGAGGGCGTCCGTCGCGAGCGGCGTCACCCGACAGACCCCGGGCCCGGGGAGTCGGGATCTCCGAGAATCTCGAGTCCCCGGGCCCGCGTCTCGTCGGTAAGGAGCTCGGGGACCCGTGCCAGCGTCAGCGTCGCATCGGCGACCCGGGCCGGGGTGTCGTCCGGGATCGGCGACCGTGTCCGGCGCCGGTAGGTGATGACGTTCTCCACCAGGCCGACGAGCATCGCCACGTCGACGTCAGTGGCGGCTTCGCCCGTGGTGCGTTCGAGCAGGACCCGGTAGGCCTCGTGCAGTGAATCCCGGACCTCGTGGAACTCGCTGAACTGGTCGCCGTCGAGCTCCGGATCGAAGTACAGAACCCCCAGGTTCTGCGGGTCCTCGTGCAGCAACCCCGCATCCGCGTACGCCAGCGCCCACAACAGGACGTGCCCCGGGGCGTCTGTGGTCAACAGCCAGTCGGCGATCCGATGGGACGGGAGCACTGTGCCGAGCACCAGCCGGAGCAGAATCTCGTCCTTCGACCCGAACCAGTGATAGACGCTGGCCTGCTGCAACCCCGCACCCTCCGCGATGGCCCGGGTGCTGGTCCGGCCGAAGCCTCTGGTGACGAACAGCTCGCCCGCGGCGTGCAGGATGTCCTGCTCGCTGCCGAGTCCGGTCGGCGACCCGGGGTTGCGGCGCGGCCGGCCACGAGTCTTGGTCACCTCGCAGAGGCTATCAACGCCCGGCCGGGGCACACTCCTCTGGTCGTCGACGACAGAGCGCGCGCGGTGGCCCACGAATCTCGGCTGACGGGGGTGACCGCGGGATCCACCGTGCAGCGGAAGATATGTCCGATACCCCACAGAGGTCGCTCGGGCGCAGGTTCCGCACCCCGGACTGGCGACGACGCCGTTCGCAATCAGCGAACTGGGAACTACCCGCGGGCGGCCACTGCTTGCTTGGCGGCCTCGACCAAATGATCCGCCGCGCGGCTCATCTTCTTCAACTCCCCATCGGTCAGGTCCTGATGCGTGTAGGCAGCCTTGTTCTTCAGGTTGAGCAGGGTGTTCAAGTGCCGTTCAGATCCGCTGTCGGCCTTCTTCAGCAGGGCGACCGCCTCGCTGTGGTTGCCGGTGTTGGAATGCACGCCGAGGCGCACGCAGCAGATGACATCCGAGGCGGCAATGCCCGCGTTGACGTACAGGTCCCCGGCGGCGTTGGGCATCTCTTCCCCGAGATGAACCGCGGCGTCGAGAAACTCGGATGCCTTGGACATGCGCCCCGCGGCGACTACCGCATCGCAGTTCCGCTGCCCCGCCATCACGACCTCCTTGCCGAGCGCAGCTGCGAGACGAACCAGGCCCGTTTCCCCGCGACGGTCAGGCCCTGCTTCGACACGTCATCGAGGAGGGGCTCACTTGCGTCGGCCGCAGCGCGGAACTCGTCTTCGGCGAACTCGACGATCCGGCCGTCATTGCCGGTCCACGCGGTAACTAGCCGGGCGAGTTCAGTCACCCGCTGCTCCCAGACGCCGTTCTCGTTGTCGATCGCGCGCACCAGGAACAAGTCGATGTCGCTCCCCAGCGTCATGTGCCCCGTCGCCGCCGACCCGAACACCGCGCCGTACCGCAGTGCCGTCCCCCACTCGCCCAGGTGCTGTTCGAGTCGGCTCAGGAAAGTGGCGTTCAGCCGTGACAGCTCCATGATCGGCCCGGTCGCGAGGTGCTCGGCGTTGAGGCGGTAGGTGTGGGTCCGGCCTACTTCGTCGTGCAGCACCACGCCCTGGGCAGTGAGACGGTTGAGGACCTTGCGGATGCCCTCCCCTGACGCGGTGGAGAGGATTCGCTGGACCTGGCTGACCGTGAACGTGACGTCCGCGCTCGCCAAGACCGCCAGCACGTCGCCGTCCAGGGTCGGCGTCACCGTGGCGAACGGCTTGTTCAGCTGCATAGTCCGCACCCTTTCTCCAACTAAAGTTAGAGTATCACAACTATAGTTGGAGGACCCGGATAGGGTCGTGGTGGTTGGTGTCGTCGAACCCGATCGGGGAACTCAGTGTTCGTCACAGACACCCCTACCGACCTGTGCCGTGCCGTCAGCCCGAGACCACCTGCCGACGCCTGAACCCCACCAGACCCGCGGCCACGAGCGCGCCGGCCGTCACGAGGACCAGCAGGAACGGCGCCGGGGCGAACTCCTCCACCGGGACCGCGGCGAGATGGTGCAGCGGCGAGAGCGACCGGAGCCACCCGGGGAAGTCCAGCAGGTCGGCGAAGTTGGCCACCAGGAACATCAGCGCGACCACCGCCCAGCCGACGGGCGCGGTCAACCGGGGAACCCAGCCGTAGAACACCCCGCAGACCCCCAGCACCAGCAGGACCGCCGGGGTGGCGCCGAGGTGCGAGCCGATCACCCCACCGACGAGCGAGGTGTCTCCGGTGACCACGGCGGCGGCGAGCGCCGTGCAGATCCCGGTGACCGCCAGGATGAGCACCGCGCCACAGGCCACCACGGCGAGGTGGGCGCCCACCCACGAGATCCGGCTGACGGGCGTGGCCAGGATCAGGTCGGCGCGGCCCCTGCCCTCCTCGTCGCGGAGGGACTGCGTCGCGTAGACCACGTACGCGGCGGCGAGCACGGCGACGAACGACCCGAGGAAGGCCACGTAGCCGTTGACCAGACCCTGGGCACCGAACATGTCCTGCATCGCCTGCGGCATGTCCCCGCTCGCGCTGAGCATGGCGTCGGTGAACGCGCCGTTGACCGTTCCCAGGACGACGACGGCCGCGCCCCACCCCAGCAGGGAACCGCGCTGGAGCCGGGCGGCCAGGCCCACCGGCCGTCCGAGGAACCGGCCGGCGTGGGCGGGGCC
>NZ_JAALEB010000324.1:0-1969 GCF_014145165.1 Dietzia sp. Cai40
GGCCTCGAAGGTCGACATGGTCCTGTCGGGACCGGTCCCCTGGCGCGACGCCCGGGTGCGGGACGCCGGGACCGTGCACCTGGGCGGTGACGCGGAGCAGATCGCGGCGGCCGAACGCGACGTGGCGGCGGGCCGTCACGCGGACCGGCCGATGGTCCTCGTCTCCCAACCGTGGGTGGTGGACCCGGGGAGGGTCGCCGCCGACGGACGACGACCCCTGTGGACGTACGCACACGTGCCCGCCTACTCCGAGCTGGACCAGACCGAGCAGGTCCTCCGCGCCCTGGAGGAGGTCGCTCCCGGCGTCCGCGACGTGGTGGTGTCGACCCGCTGTACGCCCGCGTCGCGGATGGGCCGACACAACGCGAACTACGAGGGCGGCGACATCGCCGCGGGCCGCGTCGACCTGCGCGGACTCATCGCCCGTCCGGTTCCACGGGCGGATCCCTTCGCGACCGGGGTCCCGGGGGTGTGGCACGCCTCCGGGTCCACGCCCCCCGGGCCCGGTGTCCACGGGATGGCGGGCCAGCACGTCGCCGAGCGGATCATCCGCGGTTGACGAACCCGCGCCCCGGCGGAGAGCCGACCTACTGGTAGGACACGAACCACGGCCGGGGTTCGACCGCCATGGTCTGCTCCGCGGTGAAGGTCGGCGTGTCCTCGTCGTAGAAGTTCTTCCAGGCCATCCAGATGTCCGGGGACAGCCCCTGCTGCAGGACCTCCCACGTCTCCAGCTTCATCTCCGGGGTGCCGTGCCCGTCGGCGTGGAGGGAGATCGCCACCTCGGGCCGTGAGGTGTCGATGTCCTCCCGGTCGGTGATCATCGCCAGGCTGAACTGGTGCAGGATGAGCAGCTTCTGTGGCCCCCCGGTGTCGCGGGTGAGATCGGCGAGCCAGTGCGTGACCCGGTTGATCTCCTCGGCGCTCGCACTGCCGATCTGGGCCCCCGGGCGTTGGCCGGGTTCGAGCTTCCACTCGGGGTCCAGCGCCAACCCCACGTTGGGCCGCCTGAGCAACTCCTCGAACAACCGCGCCTGGTCGAGGAGGTCCGCCATCCCGGGCTGCAGGTCGATCACCGCGTAGCCACCGGCCTCGGTGATCGCGTCGATGAGGGGCTCGAACTCCTCCGGCGCCCACTCGTTGGTGTAGTTGCCGTCCGCTCCGGGGGATGTGGAGGCGACGGTGGCGATGATCTCGAACGCGGGGATCACCGGCTCCGGTGAGTACGGCTGGTATTCCTCGACCAGTTGCCGCACCCGCTCCGCGCTCTCCTCCGGACCCTGCTCGCCGAGGATGCCGAGGGCCGGGGTGATCGGCGACCCGTATGCCGCCACGAAGCGCCGGCCCGGGAACAACAGCTGTCCCCCGCCGGGGAGCTGGGGGACGGAGCGGGCCTTCTCCACCCGGTCGGCCAGCTCGTCCTCGGTGCCCCATCCGGGCCCGAGGGCGATCACGGTGTCGGCGTCCATGACCGCCTCGACCGAGCCGCCGTCGACCCGCGGGTCCGGAGCCCGGAGGTGGGAGACGGCCGCTCCGCTCGAGACGGCGGTCGCCACCGCGGCCACCGGGGTCCGGTCGTACACGAGAACCCGCGGGGCCTCCTCCGCCGACCAGGCGGGTCCTCCCGCCGAGAACTCCTCGACATCCGACGCGGTGTCGCCGCCGGCGGTGAACTCCCCGACGACCATCAGCGACGGCGAACCCGGGGCCTGATGGACGGTGACGTCGTCCACGCGGTCGCCCGGGATCTCCTGCTCGGACTCGAACGTGATCCCGGTGAGCGACTCCAGCTCGGAGCGGTCCTCCGGGGCGTCGACCACCTCGCCGTCGTCGGGTGTGAACGTCACCTCGCCGACCCGCAGGACCCGCTCGGCGCCCATCCGGTCCAGCTCGCTCGCGAGGGCGTCGTCACCGCCGGCCACCGCGGTGAGCATCGGCGCGCGCAGCCCCACCGCCACGGACGCCGCGC
>NZ_JAALEB010000325.1:0-17466 GCF_014145165.1 Dietzia sp. Cai40
CGGTCCGGGTGCGACGTCCCGACTGGGAGCCGATGAGGCGAGAGCCACGAGGGCAACCAGCGCAGCGACGGACGACGCGCCCGACATAGAACAGCCTCCGGGGTCGCCCCTGTCGACGGCTGGACTTCCGCGCCGCTATCGACTAGATTAGGTCGTTGCGCTGGCTGCTATTTGCACTCTCGTCCGTCCGTGACGGCTCGTCCCCGGTCCCACCGGGTGTTTTCCGAGTCCTCGATCGGGTCGGATCTGGGTGGATACCCGTCGGCGGACCGCTCGCAGATACATCTGTGGTCACCGCCCGTGGTGATCACGTGAGGTGCTGGAAGGACCCATCTTGGCAGTCTCCCGCCAGACCAAGTCAGTTTCCACCGTTCCCGGTGCGCCCCGGAGGGTCTCGTTCGCGAAACTCTCCGAGCCGTTGCCGGTCCCGGGACTGCTCGACCTCCAGACGGAGTCGTTCGAGTGGTTCATCGGGTCGGAGGAGTGGCAGAAGAGGGCCGCGTCACGCGGCGTCACGAACCTCGAGGGAGGCCTGGAGTCGATCCTCAGGGAGATCTCCCCGATCGAGGACTTCTCCGGATCCATGTCGCTCTCGTTCTCGGATTCGTACTTCGAAGAGGTCAAGGCCTCCATGGAGGACTGCCGCGAGAAGGACCGCACCTACGAGGCGCCCCTGTTCGTCACCGCCGAGTTCGAGAACACCGAGACGGGCGAGATCAAGTCGCAGACCGTCTTCATGGGTGACTTCCCGATGATGACGGACAAGGGCACGTTCATCATCAACGGCACCGAGCGCGTCGTCGTCTCGCAGCTCGTCCGCTCGCCGGGCGTGTACTTCGACCGGAGCCGCGACAAGTCCACGGAGCGCGACGTCCACTCCGTCAAGGTCATCCCGTCGCGTGGCGCGTGGCTCGAGTTCGACGTGGACAAGCGCGACACGGTCGGTGTGCGCATCGACCGCAAGCGCCGCCAGTCCGTGACCGTGCTGCTCAAGGCGCTCGGCTGGACCACCACCGAGATCAAGGAGCGCTACGGCTTCTCCGAGATCATGATGTCCACGCTCGAGAAGGACACGGTCGAGGACACGGACCAGGCCCTGCTCGAGATCTACCGCAAGCTGCGTCCGGGCGAGCCGCCGACCCGCGAGTCCGCGGAGGCGCTGCTGGAGAACCTGTTCTTCAAGGAGAAGCGCTACGACCTGGCCCGCGTCGGCCGCTACAAGGTCAACCGCAAGCTCGGTCTGCCGGATCCCGAGGGTGACGACACCACCACGCTCACGCGTGAGGACATCGCCGCCACCATCGAGTACCTCGTGCGCCTCCACGCGGGCGAGAGCTCGATGCAGGTCGCCGGTGGCCGCGAGGTCCCGGTCGACGTCGACGACATCGACCACTTCGGCAACCGTCGTCTGCGTACCGTCGGCGAGCTCATCCAGAACCAGGTCCGCGTGGGCCTGTCCCGGATGGAGCGTGTGGTCCGCGAGCGGATGACCACGCAGGACTCCGAGGCGATCACCCCGCAGTCGCTGATCAACATCCGGCCCATCACCGCCGCGCTCAAGGAGTTCTTCGGAACCTCCCAGATGTCGCAGTTCATGGACCAGAACAACCCGCTGTCGGGCCTGACCCACAAGCGGCGCCTGTCGGCCCTGGGCCCCGGTGGCCTCTCCCGCGAGCGCGCCGGCCTCGAGGTGCGCGACGTGCACGCCTCGCACTACGGCCGCATGTGCCCGATCGAGACCCCCGAGGGTCCGAACATCGGTCTGATCGGCTCGCTCTCGGTCTACGCCCGGGTCAACCCGTTCGGCTTCATCGAGACCCCGTACCGCCGGGTCGTCGACGGCGCCGTCACCGACCAGGTGGACTACCTGACCGCCGACGAGGAGGACCGCCACGTCGTGGCGCAGGCCAACTCGGAGATCGACGCGGACGGCAGGTTCGTCGAGGACCGCGTCCTCGTGCGCAAGAAGCACGGTGACGTCGAGGTCGTCGCGGGTACGGACGTCGACTACATGGACGTCTCGCCGCGGCAGATGGTCTCCGTCGCCACCGCGATGATCCCGTTCCTCGAGCACGACGACGCCAACCGCGCCCTGATGGGTGCGAACATGCAGCGCCAGTCGGTCCCGCTCGTGCGTTCCGAGGCGCCGCTCGTCGGCACCGGCATGGAGCTGCGCGCGGCCGTGGACGCGGGCGACGTCGTCGTCAACACCCGTGCGGGCATGGTGGAGGAGGTCTCGGCCGACTTCATCACCGTCATGGACGACGACGGTGGTCGTCAGACCTACCGTCTGGCCAAGTTCGCGCGGTCCAACCAGGGCACCTGCTCCAACCAGAAGCCGATCGTGGACGAGGGGATGCGCGTCGAGGCCGGCCAGGTCCTCGCCGACGGACCCTGCACCGAGAACGGTGAGATGGCGCTGGGCAAGAACCTGCTCGTGGCGATCATGCCGTGGGAGGGCCACAACTACGAGGATGCGATCATCCTCTCGCAGCGCCTGGTGGAGGAGGACGTGCTGACGTCCATCCACATCGAGGAGCACGAGATCGACGCCCGCGACACCAAGCTGGGCGCCGAGGAGATCACCCGTGACATCCCCAACGTCTCCGACGAGGTCCTCGCGGACCTGGACGACCGTGGCATCGTGCGCATCGGCGCCGAGGTCCGTGACGGCGATGTGCTGGTCGGCAAGGTCACGCCCAAGGGCGAGACCGAGCTCACCCCGGAGGAGCGCCTGCTGCGCGCCATCTTCGGTGAGAAGGCCCGCGAGGTGCGCGACACGTCGCTGAAGGTGCCCCACGGTGAGTCCGGGAAGGTGATCGGCGTCCGCGTGTTCTCGCGTGACGACGACGACGACCTGCCCCCCGGCGTCAACGAGTTGGTCCGCGTCTACGTGGCGCAGAAGCGCAAGATCCAGGACGGCGACAAGCTCGCCGGCCGCCACGGCAACAAGGGCGTCATCGGCAAGATCCTCCCCGCCGAGGACATGCCGTTCATGCCCGACGGCACGCCCGTGGACATCATCCTCAACACGCACGGCGTCCCGCGTCGTATGAACATCGGTCAGATCATGGAGACCCACCTCGGCTGGCTGGCCAAGGCGGGCTGGGAGGTGCCCCGCGAGGCGGACGGTTCCCTCCCCGAGTGGGCGACCAAGCTGCCGGAGGAGATCTACAGCGTCGAGGCCGGCACCAACACGGCGACCCCCGTCTTCGACGGTGCGGCGGACACGGAGATCACCGGCCTGCTCGGCTGCACCCTCCCGAACCGTGACGGCGAGCGGATGGTCGAGGCCGACGGCAAGGCGACCCTGATCGACGGTCGGTCGGGTGAGCCCTTCCCGTACCCGGTGTCCGTGGGGTACATGTACATCCTCAAGCTGCACCACCTGGTGGACGACAAGATCCACGCCCGTTCCACGGGTCCGTACTCGATGATCACCCAGCAGCCGCTCGGCGGTAAGGCCCAGTTCGGTGGCCAGCGTTTCGGTGAGATGGAGTGCTGGGCGATGCAGGCCTATGGTGCCGCGTACACGCTCCAGGAGCTGCTCACGATCAAGTCCGACGACGTCGTGGGTCGCGTGAAGGTGTACGAGGCGATCGTCAAGGGCGAGAACATCCCGGAGCCCGGGATCCCGGAGTCGTTCAAGGTCCTGCTCAAGGAGCTGCAGTCGCTGTGCCTCAACGTCGAGGTGCTCTCCAGCGACGGCCAGGCGGTCTCCCTGGGCGAGGGCGCCGAGGACGACGACCTCGACCGCACCGCCGCGAACCTGGGGATCAATCTCTCCCGCGACGAGTCCTCGGCGGCAGACGAGCTGGCGCAGTAGGCGCCGGGGGCGTGCACCATCGGCGCCCCGCATCCGACTAATTCAGTTCCACCACGGCGGGCCCCACACCGGCCCCACCCCGCGAGGGGCCCGCCACCATCCCATACGGGAAAGGACGCCTACGTGCAGGACGTCAACTACTTCGACGAGCTGGTCATCAGCCTCGCGACCGCGGAGAACATCCGCAACTGGTCCTATGGCGAGGTCAAGAAGCCCGAGACCATCAACTACCGCACCCTCAAGCCGGAGAAGGAGGGCCTGTTCTGCGAGAAGATCTTCGGCCCCACCCGGGACTGGGAGTGCTACTGCGGCAAGTACAAGCGCGTGCGCTTCAAGGGCATCATCTGTGAGCGCTGTGGCGTCGAGGTGACCCGTGCCAAGGTGCGTCGTGAGCGGATGGGCCACATCGAGCTGGCCGCGCCCGTCACGCACATCTGGTACTTCAAGGGCGTCCCGTCGCGGCTCGGCTACCTGCTGGACCTCGCGCCCAAGGACCTCGACAAGATCATCTACTTCGCGGCCTACGTCATCACCGGCGTGGACAAGGACCTGCGCCACAACGAGCTCAGCACCCTCGAGGCGCAGATCCTCGAGGAGCGCAAGATCATCGAGGACGAGCGGGACTCGGACATCGAGGCGCGCGCCAAGAAGCTCGAGGCCGACCTGGCCGAGCTGGAGGCCGAGGGCGCCAAGGCCGACCAGCGCCGCAAGGTCAAGGACGGCGGCGAGAAGGAGATGAAGAAGATCCGCGAGTCGGCCCAGCGCGAGCTGGACCGTCTCGAGGAGATCTGGACCACCTTCACCAAGCTCGAGATCAACCAGATCATCGTGGACGAGGGCATCTACCGCGAGCTTGAGGACCGCTTCGGCGAGTACTTCGAGGGCGGCATGGGTGCCGAGGCGATCCAGTCGTTGCTGGAGAACTTCGACCTCGCGACCGAGGCCGAGAACCTCCGCGACATCATCCGCAACGGCAAGGGTCAGAAGAAGATCCGCGCCCTCAAGCGACTCAAGGTCGTCTCCGCGTTCCTGCGGTCCGGGAACCACCCGGCCGCGATGGTGCTCGGGGCCGTCCCGGTGATCCCGCCGGAGCTGCGTCCGATGGTCCAGCTCGACGGTGGGCGCTTCGCCACCTCGGACCTCAACGACCTCTACCGTCGCGTGATCAACCGCAACAACCGCCTCAAGCGACTGATGGACCTCGGTGCCCCCGAGATCATCGTCAACAACGAGAAGCGGATGCTGCAGGAGTCCGTGGACGCGCTGTTCGACAACGGTCGTCGTGGCCGGCCCGTCACGGGCCCGGGCAACCGTCCGCTCAAGTCGCTCTCGGACCTCCTCAAGGGCAAGCAGGGCCGGTTCCGTCAGAACCTGCTCGGTAAGCGCGTCGACTACTCGGGTCGTTCCGTGATCGTCGTGGGCCCGCAGCTCCAGCTGCACCAGTGTGGACTGCCCAAGCTCATGGCGCTCGAGCTGTTCAAGCCGTTCGTCATGAAGCGTCTGGTGGACCTCAACCACGCCCAGAACATCAAGTCCGCCAAGCGGATGGTCGAGCGTCAGCGCGACCAGGTGTGGGACGTCCTCGAAGAGGTCATCGCCGAGCACCCGGTGATGCTCAACCGCGCACCCACCCTGCACCGCCTCGGCATCCAGGCCTTCGAGCCGCAGCTCGTCGAGGGCAAGGCCATCCAGCTGCACCCGCTGGTGTGTGAGGCCTTCAACGCCGACTTCGACGGTGACCAGATGGCCGTGCACCTCCCGCTGTCCGCGGAGGCGCAGGCCGAGGCCCGCATCCTCATGCTGGCCTCGAACAACATCCTGTCGCCGGCGTCGGGCCGCCCGCTCGCCATGCCGCGTCTGGACATGGTGACGGGCCTGTACTACCTGACCCGCCTCGACGAGGGCGCCATCGGTGCCTACGTCCCGGCGGCGGAGGACGCCCCGGCCACCGGCGTGTACTCGAACCCGTCCGAGGCCATCATGGCCGTCGATCTGAAGGTGCTGGACATCCACGCGCCGATCCGGGTGCGGATGTCGCAGCAGCGGCCCCCCGCCGAGATCGAGGCGGAGCTGTTCCCCGAGGGCTGGACCCCCGGCCAGGAGTGGATCGCGGAGACCACGCTGGGCCGCGTCATGTTCAACGAGCTGCTCCCGGCGGACTACCCGTTCGTCAACGAGCAGATGCCCAAGAAGCGCCAGGCCGTCATCATCAACGACCTGGCCGAGCGCTACCCGATGATCGTCGTGGCGCAGACGGTGGACAAGCTCAAGGACACCGGTTTCTACTGGGCCACCCGCTCGGGCGTCACCATCGCGATGTCCGATGTGCTGGTCCCGCCGGCCAAGAAGGAGATCCTCGCCTCGTACGACGCCAAGGCGGCGCGACTCGAGTCGCAGTTCGGGCTGGGCAAGATCACCGACGAGGAGCGCAAGAGCGACCTGGTCAAGCTCTGGCAGGAGGCCACCGACGAGATCGGTCAGGCCATGGAGGCCAACTACCCGGACTCCAACCCGATCCCGACGATCGTCAAGTCCGGCGCGGCGGGCAACATGACCCAGATCCGTGCGCTCGCGGGCATGAAGGGCCTGGTGACGCGTCCGAACGGCGAGTTCATCCCGCAGCCCATCAAGTCCTCGTTCCGCGAGGGCCTGACGGTGCTCGAGTACTTCATGAACACGCACGGTGCGCGTAAGGGTCTGGCCGACACCGCGCTGCGTACGGCCGACTCGGGTTACCTCACGCGTCGTCTCGTCGACGTCTCCCAGGACGTCATCGTCCGCGAGACGGACTGTGGCACGAGCAAGGGCATCGAGACGGTCATCGCCCGCCGCGAGGTGGACGCGCACGGCGTCGAGACCGGCGTGCTCTCCCGGGACGAGCACGTCGAGACCTCGACGTTCGCCCGTACCCTCGCGGAGGACGCCGTCGACGCCTCCGGCGCGGTCGTCGTGGCCGCCGGCACCGACCTCGGTGACCCGACGATCGAGGCGCTCATCGCCGCGGGAGTGGAGAAGGTCAAGGTCCGCTCGGTCCTCACCTGCACCACGGGCACGGGAGTCTGCGCCACCTGCTACGGCCGTTCCATGGCGACCGGCCTGCTGGTCGACATCGGCGAGGCCGTGGGCATCGTCGCCGCCCAGTCGATCGGTGAGCCGGGCACGCAGCTGACCATGCGCACGTTCCACCAGGGTGGCGTCGGTGACGACATCACCGGTGGTCTGCCGCGTGTGCAGGAGCTCTTCGAGGCACGCGTGCCCAAGGGCAAGGCGCCGATCGCCGAGGAGGCGGGCCGGATCCGTCTCGAGGAGGAGGAGCGTTTCTACACGATCACGATCGTGCCGGACAACGGTGCGGAAGAGATCGTGTACGAGAAGCTGTCCAAGCGTCAGGGCCTCGCGCACATCATCCTCGAGGACGGGTCGTCCCGTCCGATCGTCGACGGCGACCACCTGGAGCGGGGTCAGGCCCTGCTCGAGGGGCCGGCGGACCCGCACGAGGTGCTGGCGATCCTCGGCCCGAACGGTGTCCAGAAGTTCCTCGTCGACGAGGTGCAGAAGGTCTACCGCGCACAGGGTGTGTCGATCCACGACAAGCACCTCGAGGTCATCGTCCGCCAGATGATGCGTCGCGTCGCGATCAACGAGTCCAACAGCACCGAGTTCCTGCCCGGTGCGCTGGTCGAGCGCGCGGAGCTCACGGCGGAGAACCGTCGCGTGCTCACCGAGGGCGGCTCGCCGGCCTCGGCGCGCCCGGTCCTCATGGGTATCACCAAGGCCTCGCTGGCCACGGACTCGTGGCTCTCGGCGGCCTCCTTCCAGGAGACCACCCGCGTGCTCACCGACGCCGCCATCAACCGGCGTTCGGACAAGCTCGTGGGCCTCAAGGAGAACGTCATCATCGGTAAGCTCATCCCGGCGGGTACCGGCATCAACCGGTACCGCAACTCGACGGTCGAGCCCACCGAGGAGGCCCGCGCGGCCGCCTACTCCATCCCGGACTACGGCGACGGCTTCTACGGTCCCGAGGACGGGTTCGGCGACGCCACCGGCGCGTCGGTCCGCCTGGACGACCTGGGTTACTGACCCGACCCGTCGGGTCGGTCACCGGCCGACCCGAACGAACACCGGACCCCCGGGCGCCCCGAGCGCCCGGGGGTCCGGTGCGTCGGCCCGGCCGTGTCGTCGCTGGCCGCGAACGTGTTCTAGACTTGCTCGATGTGCCCTGAGCCGCCGCGGTCCTCGCGGGCGGTCCGGGGCCGGATGACCGGAAGGGGGCGATCGAGAAGTGCGGATCGCACTGCTCTCGTACAGGAGCAAGCCACACGGCGGCGGGCAGGGCGTCTACGTCCGTCACCTGAGCCGTGAGCTGGCCGCACTCGGCCACACCGTCGAGGTGTTCTCCGGTCAGCCGTACCCGGAGCTCGACCCGGGGCCCACGCTCACCAGGGTGCCGAGCCTGGACCTGTACAACGACGCCGACCCGTTCCGCACGCCGCACCCGCGTGAGATCCGCGACAGGATCGACCTCCTCGAGGTGGCCACCATGTGGACCGCCGGCTTCCCGGAGCCGCGCACCTTCAGCCTGCGCGCGGCGCGGGCGCTCACGCCGCGGTTGGCCGACTTCGACGTGGTGCACGACAACCAGTGCCTCGGCAGCGGCCTGTTGACGCTCGAGGAGGCCGGGTTCCCGGTGGTCGCCACGGTGCACCACCCGATCACCCGGGACCGGGACCTCGCCATGAAAGAGGCCCCGCTGCGCAAGAAGCTCACGACCTGGCGCTGGTTCGGGTTCCTGGGTATGCAGATCCGGGTGTCCCGGAAGCTCGAGGAGATCATCACCGTCTCCAGCAACTCGGCCGAGGACATCGCCTCCGACTTCGGGGTGGACCCGGAGCGGATCGTGACGATCCCGCTCGGTGTGGACACCGACCGCTTCCACGACCGCCGCGACCGCGAGCCCGGACGCCTGGTCTGCGTGGCCAGCGCCGACCAGCCGCTCAAGGGCGTCCCCATCCTGTTGCGGGCGCTGGCGAAGGTCCGCGAGGAGCATCCCGGGGTGCGGCTCACCCTGATCTCCAAGCTCAAGCGGAAGGGGGAGGCCTCCAGGCTGCTGGACTCCCTCGGCCTGCGCGACGCGGTGGACCTGGTGTCGGGGGTCGACGACGACGAGTTGGCCGAGCTCGTGGGCACCGCCGAGATCTCGGTGGTCCCGAGCATGTACGAGGGCTTCTCGCTCCCCGCGGTCGAGGCCATGTCCAGCGGGTGTGCGGTGGTGGCCAGCCGCGCGGGTGCGCTGCCGGAGGTCGTGGGCACCGATGACTCGGCCGCCCGACTGGTCGCACCCGGCGACGTCGACGAGCTCGCCCGCCAGATCAGCGCGCTGCTGTCCGATCCGCTCGAGCGTCGACGACTCTCGCAGGGTGGGCGGGAGCGTGTGATGGAGCGCTACAGCTGGGCCGCCGTGGCCAGGAGGACCGTCGAGGTCTACGAGACGGCGATCGCCAGGGTCCGGGGCGAGACGCTCCCGGACCTGACCGTCGGTCCGGTCATCGGGCCGGACCAGACAGAGATTGACGAGCACGTCACCGACGACGTGCCCGAGGTGCTCCCGGGTTCCGGGGAGTACGACATCCGTGAGCAGGAGGACGCCGCATGCTGACCGCCGATTTCGCCCGTCTCGGGGTCACTCCCGGCATGCGAGCCATCGACGTGGGAGCCGGCCTCGGCCGACACACCTTCGAGCTGTACCGCCGCGGGGCCGACGTGACCGCCTTCGACCAGAACGCGGACGAGATGCGGCAGGTGACCGAGATGCTCGCCGCGATGGAGGCCGAGGGTGAGGGCCTGCCGGAGTCCAGGGGCGAGGCGGTGACCGGCGACGCGCTGAACATGCCCTACGAGGACGGCACCTTCGATCTGGTGCTCATCTCCGAGGTGCTCGAGCACGTCCCGGAGGACACCCGGGCGATCGCCGAGTTGGTGCGGATCCTCAAGCCGGGTGGGGTCGCCGCGGTGACCGTGCCGCGTGAGTGGCCGGAGAAGCTGTGCTGGAAGCTCTCGGACGCCTACCACTCCAACCCGGGCGGGCACTGCCGCATCTACACCGCCGAGGAACTGGGCTTCAAGCTCCGCGCCGCCGGCCTGGAGGTCACCGGCACCGGGTACGCGCACGCGCTGCACGCCCCCTACTGGTGGCTCAAGTGCGCCGTGGGTACGGAGAACGACGACCACCCGCTGCCCAAGGCCTATCACAAGCTTCTGGTGTGGGACCTGATGAAGGGCCCCTGGGTCACCCGGACCGCCGAGAAGCTGCTCAACCCGGTGATGGGCAAGTCCATCGTGTTCTACCTACGCAAGCCCGCGGAGGCCTGATCGTCCGTGCTCACCACCAACTCCGGCGTAGACCGGTCCCGTCCCGTCCCCAGCGTCCCGGGGGTCCTCGACGCCGACGCGGTGCGGGCCACCGGCGAGTGGATCGCCTCCGTGCAGCGACCGAACGGTGAGATCCCGTGGTTCACGGGCGGGCACACCGACCCGTGGGATCACGTGGAGTCGGCCATGGGCCTGTCGGTGGCCGGCCAGTGGGAGGCCGCCGAGAAGGCGTACGGGTTCCTGCGCGACACCCAGCGCGGTGACGGCTCCTGGCCGGTGCGGTGGCAGGACGGCGTGATCGTCGACGCGGACACCGACTCCAACTTCTGCGCCTACGTCGCGGTCGGGGTGTGGCACCACCACCTCGTCACCGCCCGGCCGGGATTCCTGGAGTCCATGTGGCCGACGGTGCGCAGGGCGCTCGACCTGGTCCTGACGTTCCAGGGCCCGGACGGTCAGATGTGGTGGGGTGCCGGTGAGGAGGGCTTCTGTGAGGAGGCGCTCATCACCGGTTCGTCGAGCGTCCACCACGCCCTGCGGTGTGGCGTGGCGATCGCCGAGGAGCTCGGGGGGACGGCCCCGGACTGGGACGCCGCCGCCGACTCCCTCGGACACGCCCTGCGGGCGCACCCCGAGTTGTTCACGCCCAAGACGGAGTTCTCGATGGACTGGTACTACCCGGTCCTCGGTGGGGTGATGGTGGGGGATCAGGCCCAGGACAGGCTGGACTCGCTCTGGGACCGGTTCGTCGTCGACGGCCTGGGTATCCGGTGTGTGGACCACCGGCCCTGGGTCACCGGTGCCGAGACGTGCGAGCTCGTACTCGCGCTCGAGGCCGCCGGGCGGCACGAGCAGGCGCTCCAGCAGTTCACCAACATGCAGCACCTGCGGGACACCGACGGCTCCTACTGGACCGGACTGGTCTTCGCCGACGGCAAGCGCTGGCCGGTGGAGCTGAGCACGTGGACCGGAGCGGTCATGCTGCTCGCGGCGGACGCCCTGTCGCGCACCACTCCGGGCAACGAGATCTTCCGCTACGTCTCGGACCACACCATGCAGCGGTTGCACCTCGCACCGGGTGATCCCGCCGACTGCGCCCCGGGCGAGGAGTGCCCGCCCATCGCGGCCGCCGTGCGCTAGTCTGTCGGGAACTGCCGCTGGACACCTGTCTGGTCAGGTGTCGGCCGGCGGCCCGACCGCACGAGGAGCGCCCATGGAATTCGGACTCACCCTGTTCACCAGCGATCGGGGGATCCGGCCGACCACGGCCGCCGTGGCCGCGGAGAACGCCGGGTTCTCGGCCTTCTACGTCCCCGAGCACACCCACATCCCGGTCCGGCGCGAGGCCGCGCATCCGGGCACCGGTGGGGCCGAGCTGCCCGACGAGCGCTACAGCCGCACGCTCGACCCGTGGGTCGCGCTCGCCGCGGTGTCCTCGGTCACCTCGACGATCCGCCTCGGCACGGCCGTCGCGATCCCGGTCGAGAGCGACCCGATCACCCTGGCCAAGACCATCGCCTCGGTCGACCACCTCTCGGGTGGCCGCACGGTGCTGGGGGTGGGGTACGGCTGGAACCTCGACGAGATGGCGGACCACAACGTCCCGCCCTCGCTGCGCCGCACCATGCTGCGCGAGTACCTCGAGGCCATGCGGGAACTGTGGAGCCGGGACGAGGCCGAGTACCACGGGCGGTTCGTGGACTTCGGTCCCAGCTGGGCCTGGCCCAAGACCGTCCAGGCGGGTGGTCCCCGCACCCTCGTCGGCGCCGCGGGCAACGAGAAGAACTTCAAGTGGATCTGCCGCAGCGCCGACGGCTGGATGACCACCCCGATCTCCCAGGACATCGCGGGAAGCGTCCGGCAGTTGCGGGAGCTGTGGGCGGAGGCCGGTCGCGAGGGGGAGCCGTACATCGTGGTGCTCGACGGCAAGCCGATCCCCGAGAAGATCGAGATGTACCGCGAGCTGGGGGTGCACGAGCTCGTCTACGGAACCCCGGACAGGTCCGAGGAGGAGGTGCTGGCCTACATCGACCGACTGGCCGGCAAGCTCGGGCTGGCCGTCGGTACCTGACCGGGCGGGGCCGATACACCGGTTCCCGCGCCGAAGCCCCTGCCGGTGGCCCCGCCGCGCCGGTACCGTCGGCGGTATGACCTCCGCCTCCGCCTCGGACACCCCCGTCGTCGTCATCACCGGAGCCGGGGGCGGCCTCGGTGCCGCCACGGCCGCGCTCTACTCCGGCCGCGGGTGGCACGTCGTCGCCGCCGACCTCAGCGCACCCCCGGGCGGCGCGGGGATCACGCCCGTGGCGGTCGACGTGACCGACTCCGTGTCGCTCCGGGCGCTCGCCGATCGGGTCCGCGCGGACCACGGCCGCCTGGACGCGGTGGTCACCTTCGCCGGGATCCTGGGGATCGGGCCGCTCGCCGAGACCGACCCCGAGCGGGTCCAGCAGGTGCTCGACGTGAACGTCATGGGGACCGTCCGCACCGTGCACGCGATGTTCGACCTGCTCCGCGCGAGTAGCGGACGGGTGGTCCTCATCAGCTCGGAGACCGGCCCCCAGCACGGGATGCCGATGAACGGCGCCTACGCCATGAGCAAGCACGCCGTCGAGGCCTACGGGGACTCCCTGCGGCGCGAGCTCATGTTCCTCGGCCTCGACGTGGTGCTCATCCAACCGGGCCCGTTCCGCACGGGGATGACCGCCTCGATCCGGCGGCGCTTCCAGGAGTCGACGCTCCCGGGCTCGCCCTTCGCCGCCATGGCCGCCGTGATGGGGGAGATGGCGGCGGGGGAGGACGACAAGGCCACCGATCCCCGGGTCCTGGCGGAGGCCGTCTGGACCGCCGGGACCACCGCCCGGCCCCGTCACCGCTACGCCGTGAAGTGGGACCTCGGCCGCAGGCTCCTGGACCACCTCCCCGTCCCGGTGGTGGACAGGGCGCTCACGCTGGCACTGGGCGGCAGGATCAACGCCAAGCGGCTCGAACTGCGGCGCGAGGCGGCGGACACCCTCAGCGCCGCCGACGCGGAGGTGCGGCCGTGAGCAACCTCGACGCCCGTCCGGAGGAGATCGAGTGCGAGGCGGGCGGATCGCCCGGTGGACCCGAACCCGGGGGCGCCGCGGTGGAGATCATCACCTCCCGTGACGTCCCGCTCGGCGGGCCGCGGGCGATGACGGTCAGGCGGACGCTCCCGCAGCGACAGCGCTCCCTGATCGGCGCCTGGTGCTTCGTCGACCACTACGGGCCCGACGACGTCTCGGCCACCGGCGGCATGGACGTGCCCTCGCATCCGCACACCGGACTCCAGACCGTCAGCTGGCTCTTCGAGGGCAACGTGACCCACCACGACTCCGGTGATAACCACGCGGTGGTCCGGCCCGGCGAGGTCAACCTCATGACCTCCGGGGCGGGCATCTGCCACACCGAGGTCTCCACCCAGGACACGGGTGTGCTGCACGGGGTGCAACTGTGGACGGCGCTCCCCGAGCGGGACCGTGAGAGCACCGGCCGACGGTTCGAGCACCATGTCCCCGAGGCGGTGGAGTACGAGGGCGGATCCGCCCTGGTCTTCATCGGGTCGCTGCTGGGCTCGTCGTCGTCGGTCACCACGTTCACCCCCCTGCTCGGCGCGGAGCTCCGCCTGGATCCCGGCGCCCGGCTCACCCTCGACGTGGACCCGGAATTCGAGCACGGACTCCTGGTGGACGCCGGCGACATCACGCTCGAGGGCGTGACCGTCGCACCCGCCCAGCTGGGCTACACCGGTGTCGGCGAGACCACCCTGACCATCCACAACACCGGATCCACCCCGGCGCGGATGATCCTCATCGGCGGTACGCCGTTCGGTGAGGAGATCGTGATGTGGTGGAACTTCATCGGTCGCGGCCACGACGAGATCGTGCGCTACCGGCAGGAGTGGGAGGACGGGTCGGACCGCTTCGGCCGGGTCGACGGCTACATCGGGAGGAACCCCGACGGGCTCACCCGCCTCCCCGCGCCCACCCTGCCCGGCAGCGTGCTCACGCCGAGGGCGAACCCGGCCGCGCGGGCGCGGGCCGGGGAGGAGGTCTGATCGTGGGTGTCCCGCAGCTGGACCGTGCCCAGCGTGAGGTCTACAAGCAGCTCGTCCGCACGGCGGTCGCCTCCCGGGAGGCGTCCACCGGTGCCGGGCTGGAGGAGTCGCTGCTCGAGCTGGTCAACATCCGTGTCTCCCAGCTCAACGGCTGCGCGGCCTGCCTGGCCACGCACGTGCCGGCCGCCCGGAAGGCAGGGGTCTCGCAGGAGCGACTGGACCTGCTCCCGGCGTGGCGGGACATCGACGAGTTCGGCGATCCCGAACGGGCCGCTCTCCGTCTGGCGGAGACGCTCACGCGCCTGGACAGCGTCGACGAGCGCGGGGCGGCCACGGCCGCCGCCGCCGAGCACTTCGACGAGGACCAGCTCTCCGCGCTCGAGTGGTCGATCGTGTTGATCAACGCCTTCAACCGGGTCTCGATCGCCAGCGACCACCGGGTGCGCATCGAGGACTGATCCCGGGCCCGGGCGGGGTGCCGGGCCAGCGCCGGGAGCACGGGAGCCGCATCGGGACTACCGTGGGCGCTGTGAGCGAGAAGCCGGACGTCCAGACCCTCGGCGAACTGCGCGCCGCGGGGTACACCAGCCGCAGCCTGCGCGAGGAGATGCGCGAGAACCTCCTGGCGGGCCTGGCCGCGGGCCGCGATCCCTGGCCGGGGATGCACGGATTCGACTCCACGGTCATCCCGCAACTGGAGCGGGCGATCATCGCGGGCCACGACATCGTCCTGCTGGGCGAGCGCGGACAGGGCAAGACCCGCCTGCTGCGCACCCTGGTGGGACTGCTCGACGAGTGGTCGCCCGTCGTCGAGGGATCCGAGCTCGGGGAGGACCCGCTCGCGCCGATCACCACGGAGACGCGGGACCGGGTCACCAGGGAGGGGGACGCCCTGCCCATCGGCTGGCGACACCGGACCGAGCGGTACGTCGAGAAGCTCTCCACCCCGGACACCTCCGTGGCGGACATGATCGGCGACGTCGACCCCATGCGGGTGGCCGAGGGACGGCGCCTGGGCGACCCGGAGACCATCCACTACGGACTGGTGCCCCGCGCCAACCGCGGCATCGTGGCGCTCAACGAGCTCCCCGACCTGGCGGAGCGCATCCAGGTGGCCCTGCTCAACGTCATGGAGGAGCGGGACGTCCAGATCCGGGGTTACGTGCTCCGGTTGCCCCTCGACGTGCTGGTGGTGGCCTCGGCCAACCCGGAGGACTACACCAACCGCGGCCGGATCATCACCCCGCTCAAGGATCGTTTCGGCGCCGAGATCCGCACGCACTACCCGTTGGACCTGTCCGACGAGATCGAGGTCGTGCGGCAGGAGGCGGACCTCACGGCGGAGGTCCCGGACGCCCTGATGGAGCTGCTCGCCCGGTTCACCCGCGAACTGCGGACGTCGGACTCGGTCAACCAGGCCTCCGGCGTGTCCGCGCGCTTCGCGATAGCCGGCGCCGAGACCGTCGCGGCGGCGGCCAGGCGTCGCGCCGCCGTCCGCGGGACCGACGACCCCGGCGAGGCGGTGGCGAGGCTGGTCGACGTCGACGCCGCCGTGGACGTGCTCCGCGGGAAGATCGAGTTCGAGCCGGGGGAGGAGGGCCGCGAGCCGGAGATCCTCCGCTACCTCCTGCGCAGTGCCACCGTCGACGTGGTGCGCGAGATGTTCCGCGGTCTCGACCTGGCCCCGCTCGTGGAGGCGTTCGACGGCTCGGTGACCCTGACGACCGGCGCCAGCGTGACCGCGGCGGAGTTCCTCGAGGCCCTGCCCGAGCTCTCCGAGCCGGGCCTGTACGACCAGATCGCCGAACGCGCGGGCGCCACGACGGTGGGGCAGCGGGCCGGGGCGATCGAGTTCGCGCTGGAGGGGCTCTACCTCTCGCGGCGTCTGTCCAAGGAGACCGGGGACGGCGCCGCCGTCTACGGCTGACACCCCGCGGTGGCCGTACCCGCCGACCGGCCGATGAGGTCGACGGTGAGGGCCGGGACGCCGCCGGAGCAGGAGGTACGCGATGTCGCGAGATGAACCCCGCGCGCGGTACGGCCGCTACGTCGGCGGCCCCGACCCGCTCGCGCCCCCTCTCGATTTGTCCGAGGCGCTCGACGCGGTGTCCGACGGGGTGATGTCCGGATACTCGCCCGAGCAGTCGATGCGCGAGTTCCTGCGTCGGGGAGGGCGAGGCCAGACCGGTCTCGACGACCTGGCCGGCAGGGTGCAGCGCCGTCGCCGTGAACTACTCGAGCGAGGCCACCTGGGCGGGACCCTGGAGGAGGTGTCCGAGCTCCTGGACAAGGCCCTGCTGGCCGAGCGCGGGCAGCTCGCCCGGGACACGCAGATGGACCCGATGGATCGCACCCTGCGCGAGATGACGATCGAGAACCTCCCGGACTCCCCGGCCGCGGCGGTCGGGGAGCTGGCCGACTACGACTGGGCCTCCACCGATGCCCGCGAGGCCTACCGCCGGATCCAGGACCTCCTCGGGGCGGAGGCGCTCGAGTCGCGGTTCGCCGGCATGAAACAGGCCCTGGAGAACGCGACCGACGACGACCGGGCGGCGGTGTCGGAGATGCTCGCCGACCTCACCGAGTTGCTCGACAAGCACGCTCGCGGGCAGGACACCCCCGAGGACTTCGAGCGCTTCATGGACAAGCACTCCGACTCCTTCCCGGAGCAACCCGCCGACATCGACGAGCTCATCGACGTCCTGGCCAGGCGCGCGGCGGCCGCGCAACGCATGATGCGGTCGATGACGCCGGAGCAGCGGGAGGAGCTGATGGCGCTCTCGCAGCAGGCGTTCGGCTCGCCGGAACTCATGGAGCAGCTCGGGCGCCTCGACGGCCTGCTCCAGTCGCTCCGGCCCGGCGAGGACTGGGACGGCTCCGCGGACTTCTCCGGCGAGGAGGGGCTGGGATTCTCCGAGGGCGCGGCGGCCATGGCCGAACTCGGCGACCTGGACCGTCTCGCCGAGCAGCTGGCGCGGGGCGGTGAGGGCTCGCCCCTGTCCGAACTGGACCTCGAGGCCGTGGCCCGTCACCTCGGTGGCGAGGCCGCCGTCTCCCTGCGCACGCTGGCGCGGCTCGAGCAGTCGATGCGCGAGTCGGGGTACCTGAGCAGGCGCCCCGACGGCGACCTGAGGCTGTCCCCGGCCGCCCTGCGCAAGCTCGGCGGTTCCCTCCTGCGCGACGCCGCCCG
>NZ_JAALEB010000326.1:0-2577 GCF_014145165.1 Dietzia sp. Cai40
CGAGGCGGGCCCGGTTGGCCGCCACCGCGGCCGGGGCGTCGCCGACGTGGTCACCGAGGTTGAACGAGTCGAAGTCCCCGGTGGAGACGCCTCCGCGGCGGGTGGTGATGATCCGGCGGACGCGCCCGGGGCCGTGGGTGGCCACGCCGGTCAGTGCCGCATGAAGGGGGGGACGTCGATGTCGTCGTCCTCGTCCCGGCGGCGCGATCCCTGGGTACCGGCGCCGGCCTGAGCCGACTCACGGCGCTCCTCGCGACGCCCGCCGTCGAGAGGGGTCGATCCGAGCCCGGAGGCACCGCCGGTGTCGCCGGAGGCGCCGGGGACCTCGTCGTCGTCGAGGTGGTGGCGGCCGCGCCGCGACTGACCCGCACCGGAGGACTGCCGGGAGCCGCCCTCGAACCCGGCGGCGATGACGGTCACCCGCACCTCGTCGCCGAGCGAGTCGTCGACGACGGTGCCGAAGATGATGTTGGCGTCGGGGTGCGCCTCCTCCTGGACGAGGGTCGCGGCCTCGTTGATCTCGAACAGGCCCAGGTCGCTGCCGCCGGCGATCGACATGAGTACGCCCTTGGCGCCCTCCATCGTGGTCTCCAGGAGCGGCGAGTTGATGGCGGCCTCCGCGGCCTTGTACGCCCGACCCTCGCCCCGCGAGGAGCCGATCCCCATGAGCGCGCTGCCGGCCCCGGACATGACGCCCTTGACGTCGGCGAAGTCGACGTTGATCACGCCGGGGGTGGTGATGAGGTCGGTGATCCCCTGGACGCCGTTGAGGAGGACCTCGTCGGCGGTCTTGAAGGCCTCCATCATGGACACGCCGGCGTCCCCGAGCTGGAGCAGGCGGTCGTTGGGGATCACGATCAGGGTGTCGCAGGCCTCGCGCAGGCCCTCGATCCCCGCCTCGGCCTGTCCCCCGCGACGCTTGCCCTCGAAGGAGAACGGGCGGGTCACGACGCCGACGGTGAGCGCGCCGAGCTTACGCGCGATGGCCGCGACGACCGGCGCGCCACCGGTGCCGGTACCGCCGCCCTCCCCGGCCGTGACGAAGACCATGTCCGCGCCCTTGAGGACCTCCTCGATCTCGTCCTTGTGGTCCTCCGCCGCCTTGCGCCCGACCTCCGGGTCGGCGCCGGCACCGAGGCCGCGGGTGAGTTCGCGACCGACGTCGAGCTTGACGTCGGCGTCGGACATGAGCAGAGCCTGCGCATCGGTGTTCACCGCGATGAACTCGACGCCCTTGAGGCCCTCGTCGATCATCCTGTTCACGGCGTTGACACCGCCGCCCCCGATTCCGACGACCTTGATGACTGCGAGGTAGTTGTGCGGTGAGCTCATCGAGGCCCGGCCTTCCTTTGGGGGTGTCGTGCTCGGTTGCATGCTGTCTCGACGAAAGACTCTCGCCTAACTCTCACCCTCTACTTGAGGGTTAAAGTTGCTGGTCAGAGGCGGTTTCCGCCGTCGGATCACACGGTAGGGGCACCGGCCCCGCACGTCCACGAGGCTCGCGGGCGTGTCGGTCTACCGTGAGGCCGGCAACGCCGGATTGGAGACGTTCCAGACCTGCCCGGGTTGCTCGAGGACCATCTGCAGGGCGACCGCCTTCTCGTGGTCGCGACCCGCGGCCCCCCACTCCACGGTGCGCCCGTCGACGAGGGTGAGGACGATCGACGCCGGACTCTCCACCTCGACGGACGCGATCTCCTGCCCCGCGGTCCCCCGGACCTCGGCGAAGACCGTCGACAGGTCCCGGACGATCCCGGGCAGGTCGGAGCGTGCGCCGTCCCCCACGGTGAGCTCGGGGGTTCCGGGAGGCGGGTCCCCCTGCCCGAAGTCGATGCCCTGCCCGTCCACCAGGTGCCGGGCGCCGTCGACCTCGACCACGACCAGGGCGGTGCGCTCGATCAGCTCGATCCGCAGGGTCGACGGGTAGTCCCGCGTGACCGTGACCTGGTCCACCCTCGGGATCCCCGCCACGCGGCGCGCCACCGCGTGGGTGTCCACCTGGAGCAGCGGGGTCCCGGGGGACACCGCCGCGCGCTCGGTCACCGCCTCCACGGGAATGGTCCGGGTCCCGACGACCCGGACCTCCCGGACGGAGAACACCGGCAGGAAGTACAGCGCGATGTATCCCACCAGGAGGACGACGAGCGCCACACCGAGCCCCACATAGATGCGGTTGGTGCGGCGACGTCGCCTGCGCAGCGTGGCCCGCACCGCGGGGTCGGAGTGACGCACCCGCTCGTCCGAGCTACGGACGGCCGCCGCGGCGAGTCTCCGGTCCGGGTCGTCCGAGGCCGCCTGGTCCAGCGGGTCCGTCGGATCCGCCGGGTCCGTCGGGTGGTCGCGTGGCTCGTCGGTCACCGCTGAGCCCCCTTCACGGCGTCGGCCTCGTCATGACCCCGTCCCGCTCCCCGCGGGCCCGGCGACGATCCTCGGGCCGAGCGTGGTGATGTCTCCGGCCCCGAGCGTGAAGACCACGTCGTCCGGCCGGATGATCCCGAGCACCGTGGACAGGGCGGTGTCGAGGTCGGGGACGTGGTGGGCCGGCGAGCTCACGTGGCGGGTGACGAGGCCGCCGTC
>NZ_JAALEB010000327.1:0-10063 GCF_014145165.1 Dietzia sp. Cai40
CCGGGCGGCACGGGCTGGGTCGGCTGCACGGGCGGCACGGACTGGGTCGGCTGCACGGGCCGCGTCTGCCGACCGAGCGCCGCCAGCCCGCTCCGTACCTCCGCCACCTCGGCGGTGATCCGCCCGAGCCTCGCGTCGAGGTCGGCGAGCATGCGCTGGACGTGGTCGGGCTGTTCCGGGTTCACCCCTGAATAGTCTCCCGTCCGGGCCGCCCCGTCCACAGGCTCCCTGCCGAGCCCTACCGGCGGTCGCGCTGGGCCTGCGCCGCTGCCCGGGACCGCAGCACCAGGATCACGCCGACCGCGCTGACCGCCATACCGACCACCGCGAGAAGAGTGATCGGCACCCCGAACATCAGCCACACCCACACCATGGTGGTGGGCGGGGTGAGGTAGAGCAGGACGCTGGCCACCGTGGCGCCCCTGGTGCGGGTGACGAACACGTAGAGGACGTACCCGCAGAGCGTGGAGAGGAACACCAGCCAGGCCACCGCCACCCAGAACTCGGGCTCGGCCGGCACCGCGCCCTGCCCGGCCAGCAGCATCGCGGCGACCAGGGCCACCGCCGCGACGACCGACTGCATGGTGATGGACTGGAGCAGGGTCTCCGTGGGCCTGAGACGCTGGGTGAGGACCGTCCCCGTGGCCAGACTCAGCATCCCGGCCACCGGGAACAGGTAGGCCCACCACGGGGCGCTGCCGGCACCCAGGCCGCCCGAGACCACCACCACGACGCCCGCCATTCCGAGCAGCATGCCGATCCACATGACCGGTGTGGTCCGTTCCCCGAGGAACCTGCCCGCGACCGTCGCCACGAGTAATGGCTGCAGCGCCGCGATCAGCGCCGCCGTCCCGCCGTCGACGCCGCGGGCGACACCCTCGAAGATCATGAACAGGAACACGGCCTGACTGAACAGACCCAGCACCGCCTGCCGCGCCCACGCCCTCCGGTCGGTCAACCGCACCCGGAGCACGAGGCAGACCGAGAGCAGCAGGAGCCCGAGGATCGAGAACCGCCAGCCGAGCAGCTGCAGCGAGGTCTCACCGGTCCGGGTCCCGAGCTCCGCGCCGACATAGCCCGAACTCCACATGATCACCAGGGCCACCGACGCCAGATGGCCGGCGTTGCGGCGGAGCGCATCTCGAGCGGGCTGGGACATCGGCACAGCCTACGAAGCGGCCGGTCTCGTCGTCGTCGTACCGTCGGCCCCACCCCCGACCCCCGCGCACGACATCGGCCGCGGGGGCGACGGCGGGCTGGCATTCCCCCACGCCGACGATCACCGTTCCGGCCTCGAGCCGGGTGCCTGTGCGGCGCACTCTTCCCATACTGTGTGCCACACAGTACCGTGTGAGGCATGAGCGACGGAGTGGACGCGGTGCTGGGGACCCACCTGCAGGAGCTCCGGCGCGGCTCGGTGGTGCTGGCGAGCCTGCTGGCCTGCATGCGACCGCGCTACGGGTACGCCCTGCTCACCACGTTGGCCGAGGCCGGGATCTCGACCGAGGCCAACACCCTCTACCCACTGCTGCGCCGCCTGGAGGGTCAGGGGCTGCTCACCTCCACGTGGCGGACGGAGGAACCCCGACCCCGCAAGTACTACGAGACCACCGCGCTCGGTGCCCAGACCGCCGAGCTGCTCCACTCCGAATGGCAGGCGCTGGGCGCCTCCTACACCGATCTGCGGAAGGCGGAGACGTGATGTCCACACTGACCGATCGCTACATCGCCGAGGTGGTCCGGCGGCTGCCGGACAGCACGAGCGACGACATCTCCGCCGAGATCGCCGCGACCATCGACGACATGGTCGCGGCCGAGCTCGACCGGCACGGCGACGGCGCCGCGGCTCCCGACCCCGACTCGATCGAGCGCGCCGTGCTCGGTCGGCTCGGTGACCCCGCCGCGCTGGCGCGTCGCTACTCGGGCGCACGGCACTACCTCATCGGGCCCGAGGTCTACCCGGCGTGGCTGCGTGTCCTGCGCTGGCTCATGCCGATCGTCGGCGCCCTGGCAGCACTCACGAGCGCGATCGTCTACGTGGTGACGGCCCCGCAGGCCGAACTGGGCGGCCTCATCGGTGAGGTCGTCAGCGGGGTGGTGTCCGCCCTGCTGTGGGCGTTCGCGGCCTGGACCCTGCTCGTGGTGATCGTCGAGCGGACCACGCCCGAGGGGGGCCGCAACCCCTTCACCACGTCGACCGCGTGGGACCCGTCGGAACTCGACCATCCGCGGGTCCGGCCGGACACCCGCATCGACGCGATCGTCTCGTTGAACCTCCTCGCGCTGCTCGCCGCCGTGCCCTTCGTGCCGTCGACGTTCCTCTACATCGGACACCTCAACGGCGGCGAGACGGTGGTGAACCCGGACATCCCCACCGTCTGGCTCGCGGGCTACCTGGCCCTGATCGGGGCGCTGGCGCTGGTGCAGATCCGGCGCCTGGCCCGCCCGGGGAGGTCCCGGCGGCGACTGGCCGTCGAGGTGGTCACCGACGTCGTGTTCGGCGCCTTCCTCACGGTCCTGGTCCTGACCCAGGAGTCGGTGATCCACCCCGACCTCGTCTCGGCCGACGGGGACGAGCTGCCGGCCGCGGCGATCCGATGGAGTGTCGTCGCGACCGTCTGGGTGATCGTGATCTGGGACCAGGTCGAGACCCTCCGGGCGCATCGGCGGGACACGGCCGCGACCCGGTGAGTCGTGGGCGGGGGGACGAACGACGAACGCCCCCGTCCGCGTGGACGAGGGCGTTGCCGGTACCGCTGCTGTGCGCCCGAAGGGACTCGAACCCCTAACCTCTTGATCCGTAGTCAAGTGCTCTATCCATTGAGCTACGGGCGCATTATTCATCTGTCGTGCCAGTTCAACCGGTCACCCGGTGCTCCGGCATGGCGGAGGCGAGAGGATTTGAACCTCCGGTCCCCTTTAAGGAGGACAACTCATTAGCAGTGAGTCCCATTCGGCCGCTCTGGCACGCCTCCTGGAGGCTCTGCTGAGCCAACGAGGGATAACAGTACACACCGGTCGGCGCGGTGCGCAAAACGGCCGGACACCCCGGCGTCATCCGGTGGTCCTACTCTGTACGCATGTCCCCCGACGTGCGCAGCGACCTCGACGCCATCCCCTCCTACGTCCCCGGCGCCACCGTCCCGGGAGCGGTAAAACTGGCCTCCAACGAGACCACCGCGGGACCGCTGCCGAGCGTGGCGGCCGCCATCGTGGACGCCGCGGCCGGGGTGAACCGCTACCCGGACATCACCGCCGGAGCGCTGGTGTCCCGGTTGGCGGAGTTCCTCGGGATCCCGTCGCGCAACATCACCGCGGGCTGCGGCTCGGTGGCGCTGTGCCAGCAGCTCGTCCAGGCGGTGTGCGCACCCGGGGACGAGGTCCTCTACGGCTGGAGATCGTTCGAGGCCTACCCCATCATCGCGCGCATCGCGCACGCCGTCCCCGTCCCGGTCCCGAACCGGGCCGACGGCACCCTGGACCTCGAGGCGATCGCCGACGCCGTGACCGACCGGACCCGGCTGATCTTCGTCTGCACCCCCAACAACCCCACCGGGCCGGCGGTCTCCCACGCCGAGCTCACCGCGTTCCTCGACCGCGTTCCGGAGCGGGTCACGGTGGCGCTGGACGAGGCGTACTACGAGTACCTCCGATCCGACGACCCGGTCGACGGCGTGGCCGAGTCCATGGCCAGGCCCAACGTCGTGGCTCTGCGCACGTTCTCCAAGGCGTACGGCCTGGCGGGGCTGCGCGTGGGCTACCTGACCGGGCCGGCGGACCTGATCACATCGGTGGGGAAGATGGTCGTCCCCTTCTCCGTGAGCTCGCTCGCCCAGGCCGCGGGGATCGCCTGCCTCGACGCGGGCGACGAACTCCGCGCCCGCACGGACGCCGTGGTGGCCGAACGCACCAGGGTCCGGGACGCGCTGATCGATCTCGGCCATGCCGTGCCGGAGAGCCAGGCCAACTTCGTGTGGCTGCCGCTCGGTGACGCCGCGGCCGAATTCGACTCGCACTGCCGCGGCCACCTCGTCGTCACCAGGTGCTTCGCCGGCCACGGGGTGCGGGTGACGATCGGCGACCCGGTCGAGAACGACCGCCTCCTGGACGCCGCACGCGCTTTTGTGACCGGAACGTGACTGTTCCGGCGGGCTCCCGTGACCTCACACCGGCACAGTGGGCAAGGTTCGCGTGCGCAGAGCGGTGCTCCCGCTGGTGATCACGCGTGCCCGCGACGGATCGACACCGAAGGACATCGAAGGAGCCGGATGAGACAGCAGAGTTCATGGGACGACATGAACTCCTCGCTGGTCGGCACCCGCGTATGGTCCGGCTCACCATCCCCGGCGGACCACCACGGACCGGGCTCCCCCTCGCTCCGCCGGACCGCGATCGTCACGCTGGTGATCGTGGCCATCGGCGCCCTGGTCCTCACCCTCGCCGCCACCCCGCTCGCCGGTGCCCGCACCGGCGAGTCCGGCCGACCCTGGACGCCCTCGGAGGAGACGCAGTCGGTGCGCATCCTCGGCATCGGCGAGTTCTCCGGTGCGTTGACCCGGCCGGTGGGGTTCCAGGGCCAGCTCCGGGACGGCTCGGGAAACGTTCGGCCGGCGGGCGGTGGGGCCCACCTGGCCGCCACGGTGGGCAAGCTGCGCGACCAGGCCGGTGACGCGATGCTGCTGGCCACCGGTGACTCGATCGGTGGGACCGCTCCGGAGGCGGCGCTGCTGGGCGACCGGCCGACGATCGAGTTCTTCAACCGTCTCGGCGTGGACGGCGCCGGAGTCGGGAGGCGCGAGCTCGAGAAGGGGGCCGACCACGTCCGCTCCCTGGTCCGTCCGGGGTGCCGCACCGAGCAGGACTGCCGGGTGGACCCGCCCCTGCCACCGTTCCGCGGCGCGGCCTTCCCGTTCCTGGCCTCCAACGTCGTCCCCTCCCCCGACGCGGCTCCCACCTTCCCGTTCGCGATCCACCGCATCGGCGACGTCCGCGTGGGGGTCGTGGCCGTCACCCTCCCCTCCGACAGCGCCCCGGAGACGACGACCCGGCTCGCCGACCCGGTCAAGGCGGTCAACGAGACCGTGGAGGCGCTGCAGTTCCTCGGCGTGGAGGCGATCGTGGGCCTGGTGCAGTCCACCACCGTGCACGGCAACCTCGACCCCGGCGCCTGCCCCGACGAACTCACCGAGCTGGACCTGGTCAAGCGCCTGGACCCCGCCGTCGACGCGCTGATCGTCGGCGCCTCGGGCGGTCCCGCGACCTGCCGGGTGCGGGACGCGGAGAACGACGAGCGGGTGGTGGTGGCGCCCGCGTCCCACGGTCGGTCGGTCACCGTCGTCGACCTCGCCGTCGACCCCGCCACCGGCGACGTGATCCGCCCGCAGACCTCGGCGTTCAACCAGACGGTGAACCTCGACATCGAACCCGACCCCGGCACCGAGGAGCTCGTGCGCCAGGCCGGTGCCGCCGCCGCACCGGCGGCCCGCACCCCCCTGGGCTCCGCCACCGAGACGATCCCCCGGCGGATGGACGCCAACGGGGAGTCCCCCCTGGCGGACGTCATCGCCGACTGCCAGCTCCACGCCACGCGGGGCCGTGGCGCACAGCTCGCGCTGTCCAACCCGGACTCGCTGCGCACGGACCTGCCGCAGGGCCCCCTGGACTACGCGACCCTGCACACCGTGCAGCCCTACGGCGACCGCCTCTACCTGGTGACCGTGACCGGCGAGGAGCTCCAGGCGGCGTTCGACCACTTCGCCGACGACATCGGCGACAACGGCCCGGCGGTCTCGTCCAACGTGAGCTACACCGTGGATGCCCGTCGACCGGTCGGTGCCAGGGTCACCGAACTCCGCGTCGACGACGAACCGGTCGATCCGGCCCGCGAGTACACCGTCGTGGTCAACGAGTTCATCGCCTCACCGGAGTTCAACGGTTCGCCCCTCGCCGAGCGCGGGGATCGCCGTGAGGCCGGCCTCACGGACATCGACGCCCTGCTCCGGTACGTGGAGGACGAGGGCCCGCTGAGCGCCCCGGAGCCCGGACGGGTCCGGGTCGTCCGGTAGCGACCACCTCCCACACCGGGGGCCTCCTTAGTAATATCGCGTCGTGCATTCTAAGATGGATTTCATTACCCGATCCGGGCCCCCCACCGGACCGACGCGATCGGCTGACGCATCCAGCACAAGCCGGTCCACCCTCGACCTGAACTCTTCCTGAGAAAATGGGTGCCCATGCCACAGCGACGACGTTGGTCACCGCCGATGAGAGCCGCGCGGATCAGCATGGGTCTGACCACGGTCCTGGCGGTGGGGTCCGCATGTGTCTCCACCGGCGCGGCGCCGGTCGTGGTGACCGACCCGGGTGCCCCGGCGAGGCTCGACGAGGTGACCGTCCAGCGGTTCGAGTACCCCACGCACGACGCCCCGGATCCGGAGCAGAACTGGGCTGACCTCTACCTCCCGGCCGGGGAACAGCGGGTCGACTCGATCCCCCTGGCGGTCCTCATCCACGGCGGGGCGTGGCAGGACCAGATCGGGGCCGACTCCTTCGATCCGCTCGCCCGCAAGCTCGCCAGCCGCGGCATGGCCGTCTACAACATCGAATACCGACGCGTGGGGTCGGGCGGCGGATGGCCGACCACCTTCCACGACGTCGCGAGCGCACTGGACCATGTGGTCGAGGTGGACAAGAGGTTCCCGCAGATCACCACCGACGACGAGCTGGTGGTGGGACACAGCGCGGGAGCCCAACTCGCCGTGTGGGGCGGCACCCGACACCTGCTGGACGACGACGAGGTCGGCGCGAAGCCCGAGTTCCGCCCGACGCGGGTGGTCTCGATCGCCGGCCCCCTGGACATGGTCTACGCGGCCACCCACGGCGACGACAGGATCGTCACGGCGATGGGTGGCACCCCGTCGGAGGTCTCGGGGAGGTACGCGAAGGTCGACCCCATCCAGAACATCGACCCCGGCACACCGGTGGTCGCGATGCACGGGGCCCGCGATGTGACCGTGGCGCCCGAGAACTCCCAGCGGTACGTGGACGCGGTCACCCGGGCCGGCGGGAAGGCCAAGATGATCCTGTTCAACGACGAGGACCACGTCTCGCTCGTGTCCGGGGACTCCCGCGCCTACCCCCGGGTGCTCGAGATCATCCGCCACGTGTCGGCGGCGAACCTGCACGAGACGACCGCCTGACCGCGATCCCGCGGGCGGCGGACCGGCGGTCAGGCCCCCTGACAGTTGGAGGCGGGGGCGACGCCGGCGAACCGGTCGGTGAGGAACTGGGCTGTCTGCGCCTGGAATGGCACGAAGGCCTCGGAGTGGCCGAGGCGGTCGTACTGCGCGTAGGTGACGGCGACCCCGCGGGTGCAGTACTCGTGCGCCAGGCCTGCGACGTCCGCGGTCACCATGACCGAGTCGCCGATCCCGTCGACGTTGCCCACGGCGAGCAGCATCGGAACCCGTGGCGTGCCCGTCGTGCCCATCACGTTGTCCCCGATCGCACTCACCACCGCCGGGATGTCCAGAAGGGACGTGTACGGGGCGCGGACCATCTGGGCATCGGTGAGTCCGGGGTAGTCGGCGGCGAAGGCGTTGATGCACTGAGAGCTGACCGTCTCGACGAGCTGTCGGCCGTAGTCCGACAGGAAGCTGACCGTGTCCAGTCCGTACGCGCGCTGATAGGACACGACCAGCGCGGGGATGACCCCAGCCCACGAAGTGCTCCCGCTCACGTACGGGAGGTTGTGAGCCACGTTCACCGGGAGCCCTCCGGCGGCCGCGCCGACGATATTGAGTTCGGGCGCGTAGGTCGGCGCCATCTCGGCGCCCCACTGGGTGGGGACGGACCCGCCGGAGTATCCGACCAGTCCGACCGGGGTCGAGGCGGGTAGTCCGAGGTGGTCGATGGTCGCGCGGACCCCGTCCAGGGCGGCGTAGGCGGACTGGCGCCCGATCGTCCACTCCAGGTCGGGACCCTCGTAGTCGGGGACGACGACGGTGTAACCGGCCGCGAGGTACCCGGCGATCACCCCCTGTTCCGCGATCCCCGCCTGGCTGGGCGTTCCGTTCCCGGTCAGGGTGTAGGAGGGGTCGCATTCGGAGCCCAGGGCGTCGTAGGCCATGTGGTAGGAGATCAGCCTGGCGGGCCCCGGGACCAGCGGTCTGAGGATCGTCGCGACGGTGGCGCTCGGGCCGCCCGCCTGGTCGGTCGTCCGGTAGAGCACCTGGGTGCTGGTGAGCGGGGTGGCGCGTTCGAGCGAACCGTAGGACATCGATCTGCTCTCGATCACCGTCCCCGGCGCGAGATCGGCGATCGGCCCGTCGGGAGTGTAGAACGGGTCGGCGGACGGGAGCGGCACGGGCGGCGGGGCGGCGGACTGAGCCGCCGCGGATCCCACCCCGGCGACGAGACCCGCGCAGAACAACAGCAGGAGGGCGAGGGCGCACGCGGCACCCCGACGCGTCTGACGGATGGCGGTCCTGGTCCCGGTCATGGCGCACTCCCGGCGTCTCGTCGCGCTCGACGGATGGTGCGGTGGGGACCGGGTCGCCGGTCGACAGCGGTGGACGGACCCGCACGCTCACTACGATGCTGTCGCAGATCATCCCAGCAGCACACGCGGTTTGTAAACAGGTCGTTATGCGCCCGGTCCGCATCGTCGCGATCACCGGCGTGACCCCGATGCGTGTCCGCACTCAGCAGTCGAGCTCGTTGAGCAGATCGACCGCCGCGCGCGTAGTCGCCGATCCACCGGTCGTGGATACGCTTGATCGGCAGCGGCGCGAGCGACAGGTGTCGCTCGCGACCGGTCCTGCTTCCCGTCACCAGGTCAGGGCCCGCTAGAGCACACGGGCACCGGTTCACCAGCAGTGTCGCGGCGAACTTCACCGCCAGAGGCCTATGACCCTGGATCGAGTTCTGGTGTCTGGGCGGGTGACCGCAGGTCGCGCCGGCAGTATGCCGCGAGCGCGCTACCCCCGGTTGGCCGTCATCACCACCTCGGCCGGGTTGGGGACGACTCCGACGTCGGGAACCAACTTGGCCTGGCGCGTACCGGGTACCGCGCGCGGTTGCGCGCCAGCAGTTACATCTGAAAAGGATCAGCGCTGGTCAGCACGCTGAAGGGCCCGGGCGGGCAGCTACCCACTAAAGGGATGACGCCCGCTTCGCCCAAAACGGCACGTACTGCATGTGCCGCCTGCCAGCGTCGGGGTCATGGGGAGCGATGACCCCGGCATCTAGCGCATCACGGATGTACGAAGACGCAGTTGAGGACTCCCTGTCCCCAAGGCCGAAGCGCTCACGAACTGACGAGTTGACCGCTCGTTCACCGCTCACGTATCTCAGGCAGGCGTGAAGGTAGACGGCGCGCACCCGTTCCTCGCGGTCCATCGACCGTGGGTCCTTATGGGCGTAGAGAACGACTGTCGTGTGGTTCTCATCGACCCGGATCAAAGGCGCTGGCAACTGATGAAACTCAATCTCGGCTGCGATCCGATCCCAGCCACTGCCTCGTTCCTCACAAATATGGCACCGTCGCATCATCGATGCGAGCTTCTCATTTCTCGACCTCGGCGCGGCATCGACGAAACGAGCGGGGTCAATAAGGGGCGTTCCAGGATTCGTTATTTCCAGACGATCATCGTAAAGTTCAATCATCGGGCCGGCACCGCCGATAGAGAAGTCCTGATGAACCAACGCATTGGCAACGAGCTCACGTATCACAGTAGGAGGAAACATGCTCACTTCGGTGCGCAACGCTTTTCCAATTACTTCGTTCGCTGGCAATAGGCTATCAATATACGAAACCAGACCTTCGAAACCGCACGCGTACCCCCGTGCCCCCAGTTGTTCGCGTTCGGCAGTCAGTTTATTCTTGCCGCGGTACTTCACAACCCGAGCCGCCTTACGCTCAAGAGTCGGGTAATCAGTCAGCGCATTCGAGAAAAGCAGAGCTCCGAGGTTGGTGACGGCATACCGCCCCGTGGGTTCTTGCTCGAGGATCTTACTACCCACCAGACCTGACTTCCACAAGTTGACGCTGTTCTAGGGATCC
>NZ_JAALEB010000328.1:0-5316 GCF_014145165.1 Dietzia sp. Cai40
AGGTCAGCTCCGGACCAGGTCAGCTCCGGACTAGGTCAGTCGCAGGGGGACGCCCTCGCGGACGTGGTCGCGGACGCCGTCCGAGGCGAGCAGCACCCCCATCGCCACCAGCGCGCACAGCGAGAGCACGCTCCCCAGCACCGAGATGAACGTGACGCTGTCGACCACCATCCGCGCGAGCGAGCTCACGACGAGCAGCGCCACCGCCACCGCGATGACGACGCGGGCCGCACGGTGGGCGCGCCACAGCAGCACCGCGCCCACGATCAGCAGCACCCCCAGCGCCAGCGACGACGCGGCGGTCACCGCCATCGGCCCGTACTCGGTGGTGTCGCCGCCGCCGCTGGCCGTGGCGGTGATCCCCAGCAGCGTGGCGAAGCCGATGGCCACGCCGATGATGCCGAGCCCCACTGCCAGTCCCGTCAGGCCGAGGGCGGCGGGCCGGGGGCTGTGATCGCGGTCGGTCATGCATGTCCTCGGGTTCGGTCGGGGGATCCCTGTGCGGCGAGTTCGAGCGTCCTGGCGAGCATGGGGCCCACCACGTCGGACTCGGTGAGGAAGCCGTCGTGACCCGCCGGGCTGTCGATCACCACCAGTGGATCGGCGCCGGGCAACAGCGCGGCGAGCTCCTCCTGCTGGCGCAGGGGATAGAGGCGGTCGGTGGTCACCCCGCCGATCACACAGGGAACGGGACAGGAGCGCAGGGCCTGTTCGACCCCGCCTCGTCCCAGGCCCACGTCGTGACGGTTGAGTGCGTCGGTGAGCAGGACATAGGTGCAGGCGTCGAAGCGGGAGACGAGCTTGCCGGCCTGGTGGTCGAGGTAGGACTGCACGGCGAAGCGCCCCGACATCGACAGGTCCTCGCCCCGGGGGTCCTCACCGGGTTGCGGACGGTTGGCGAACCGCTCGTCCAGTTCCAGCTCTCCCCGGTAGGACAGGTGCGCGATGCGACGGGCGATCCCGAGTCCGGCGACGGGGGTGCGGCCGGTGCCGTGGTACCCGCCCTGCTGCCAGTGGGGGTCGGAGGTCACGGCCATGATCTGCGCGGTCTGCACCCCGATCTGGTCCGCGGAGGCGCGCGCCCCGACCGCGAGGACACAGCCCGCCCGGACGCGGTCCGGATGGGTGACCATCCACTCGAGGGTCCTGGCCCCGCCCATGGAACCGCCGACCACCGCGGCCCACCGCTCGATCCCCAGCAGGTCGGCCAGGACCCGCTCGGCCTCCACCATGTCGCGGACGGACACGGCCGGGAAGCGGGCGCCCCAGTAGTGGCCGTCGGGGTGCAGTGAACTGGGGCCCGTCGACCCCCGACACCCGCCGAGCACGTTGACCGACAGCACGCAGTAGCGGTCGGTGTCCAGCGGCAGCCCGGGCCCGACGAGTCCGTTCCACCACCCGGGCGTCGGGTGGAGCGAGTCCACGGAGCCGACCACGTGGGAGTCCCCGGTCAGCGCGTGTTCGACCAGGACGATGTTGGACCGGTCCTCCGAGATCCGGCCCCACCGCTGCACCGCGAGGGTCACCCCCGGGAGGACGACACCCGTGACCAGCGTGAGGTCGCCGATGGCGACACGGCCGAGGGTGCCGTCGCCCGGGGGCAACAGCGCGAGTGGATCGGTGGGGCGGACCATGCGGGCGGACGTCAGGAGAGCGCGGCGAAACCGAGCTCGAGGTCACCGATGATGTCGTCGACGGCCTCGATGCCCACCGACAGACGGACGGTCGCCGTGGTGACCCCGGCGATCGCGTTGGCCTCGGGCGTGCCCTGGGAATGGGTGGTGGTGGCCGGGTGGCACACCAGCGACCGGACGTCGCCGATGTTGACCAGGCACGAGTGCAGTTTGAGCGCGTCGATGAACGTCCACGCCCTCGCCTTGATGTCCTCCTCGGACGCGCCCTGCGGCACCGCGAGGTCGAACGTGACGATCGCGCCCGCACCCTTGGGGGACAGCGTCTTCTGCAGCGCGTTGTACGGCGAGGAGGCCAGGCCGGCGTACTGGACGCCCGCCACGTCCTCGCGCGCCTCGAGCCACTCGGCCACCCGCTGCGCGTTGGACACATGGCGCTCGATGCGCAGGCTCAGGGTGTCGATGCCCTGGACCAGGGTCCACGCGTTGAACGGGGAGGCCGCCGCGCCGGTGTCGCGCAGGAGCGTCACGCGGGCCTTGAGCGCGAGGGCGGGCGCCCCGAGGTCGGCGTAGACCAGACCGTGGTACGCGGGATCCGGGGTGGTGAAGGACGGGAACACGTCCTGCCCGTCCCGCTGCACGCGCCAGTCGAACTTCCCGCCGTCGACCAGGACGCCGCCGAGGGAGGCGCCGTGGCCGCCGAGGTACTTGGTGGCCGAGGAGACGACGACATCCGCCCCCAGCTCCAGCGGGCGGATGAGGTACGGGGTGGCCACCGTGTTGTCGATGACGAGCGGAACCTGGTTGCGGTGCGCGACCTCGGCGATCGCCGGGATGTCGAGGATGTCGTTCAGCGGGTTCGAGATGGACTCGCCGTAGAACAGCTTGGTGTCCGGCCGTACCGCCGCCTGCCAGGAGGCGGGGTCGTCCGGGTTCTCCACGAACGTGGTCTCGATGCCGTACTTGGGCAGCGTGTGCCGGAGCAGGGTGTCGGTACCGCCGTAGAGGCGGGGGGAGGCCACCACGTGGCCACCGGACTGCGCGATCGCCTGGATGACCGCGGTCTCGGCGGCCTGGCCGGACGCGAAGAGCAGCCCGGCGACGCCGCCCTCGAGCGACGCGATGCGATCCTCCGCGGCGGCGACCGTGGGGTTGGTGATCCGGGTGTAGATCGGGCCCATCTCGGCGAGCGCGAACCGGTCCGCGGCCTGCTTGGCGTCCGCGAAGACGTACGAGGTGGTCTGGTAGATCGGCAGATTGCGCGCACCGGTGTCGGAGTCGACGGGCTGGCCGGCGTGGATCTGGCGGGTCTCGAAGGCCCAGTCGGGATTGCTGTTGTCGTACGTCATAGGGGCGGAGCCCCTCCTCTCGTCAGAAGGGTCCGGCCGCTTGACGACAGCGGACCCGCGCTTGCCTGTCACCCGGGTGGGTGGTGGCCAGGTCGTCTCCCGGGGCACCCCACCGCGGTGGAGGGTTGCCGTCCAGCGAGCCGGGGCTTGTCGCTGGAACTCATGACCTGGGGAGAGGTTAGCCTAAGCCGCTCGGCGGCGGCAACGAGGGGTAACGGTGCGGAGCGGTCTCTGGTGGGACCGGACGAATCCGTAAGATGAGGCGCACATCACACTACCGTCGACGGCGCGGGCCCCAGAAGGGCGAGCGGGGAGAGAGGGTCCGATGTCCAGGATCAAGGTGGAGGGGACGGTCGTCGAGCTCGACGGCGACGAGATGACCCGCATCATCTGGAAGTTCATCAAGGACGAACTCATCCATCCCTACCTGGACGTGGACCTCGAGTACTACGACCTCGGCATCTCCAGCCGTGATGCCACGGACGACCAGATCACCGTGGACGCCGCCAACGCCATCAAGAAGCACGGGGTGGGGGTCAAGTGCGCCACCATCACCCCGGACGAGTCCAGGATGGAGGAGTTCGGTCTCAAGCGGATGTACCGCTCGCCGAACGGCACGATCCGCAACATCCTCGGCGGGACGATCTTCCGCGCACCGATCATCATCTCCACCGTCCCCCGCCTGGTGCCCGGCTGGACCAAGCCGATCATCGTCGGCCGGCACGCCTTTGGCGACCAGTACCGCGCCACCGACTTCAGGGTGCCCGGAGCGGGCACTGTCACCATCACCTACACGCCGGCCGACGGTTCCGAGCCGATCGAGCACGAGATCGTCGAGATGCCGGACGACGGCGGTGTGGTCATGGGGATGTACAACTTCACCGAGTCGATCGCGGATTTTGCACGCGCCTCGTTCAACTACGGCCTGCAGCACGACTACCCGGTGTTCCTGTCCACCAAGAACACGATCCTCAAGGCCTACGACGGCGCGTTCAAGGACATCTTCCAGGACGTCTTCGACCGCGAGTTCAAGGCGGATTTCGACGCCGCCGACCTGACCTACGAGCACCGACTCATCGACGACATGGTCGCCTCCGCGCTCAAGTGGGAGGGCGGGTACGTCTGGGCCTGCAAGAACTATGACGGCGACGTGCAGTCCGACACGGTGGCCCAGGGCTTCGGCTCGCTCGGCCTGATGACCTCGGTCCTGCTCACTCCGGACGGGAAGACCTGCGAGGCCGAGGCCGCGCACGGGACGGTCACCCGCCACTTCCGGCGGCACCAGCAGGGCGAGCCCACCTCCACCAACCCGATCGCGTCGATCTTCGCCTGGACCCGCGGGCTCGAGCACCGGGGCACTCTCGACAACACCCCCGAGGTCATCGAGTTCGCGCACCAACTCGAGGACGTCGTCATCTCGACCGTCGAGGGCGGCCAGATGACCAAGGATCTCGCCCTCCTGGTCGGCGAGGACCAGGACCACCTCACCACCGAGGATTTCCTCGCCGCCCTGGACCAGAACCTCAGGAGGGCTCGCGCCTGAGCGGCTACGGTGTCGGACAGTGGTCCATCTCACATGAGGGCCGCCGTCCGCCGACCCGCGAGCACCCGAGGAGCACCACGTGGACCAGAGTCCCCTGATCGACATAGGCCTGCCCGTCGCGCTGGCGATCATCATGGTCGGCATCGGGCTCAGCCTGACCAAGGAGGACTTCGCGGTCCAGGCCAGGTCGCCGTGGGCCACGATCGTCGGACTGTTCGGCCAGCTGGTCCTGGTGCCGCTGACGGGCGTGGTCGTGGCCCTGGTCTTCGGGCTCCCCGCGATGCTGGCCCTCGGCGTCGTCCTGGTCGCGGCGACCCCCGGCGGGGCGACGTCCAACCTCATCACCTATCTGGCCCGCGGCAACGTCGCGCTGTCGGTCATCCTCACCGCCCTGACCTCCGTGGCCGTGATCCTCACGCTGCCGATGTGGTTCGGTATCGGCGCGCGGGTCATCCCGGGGGCCTCCGACGCCGAGGTGACCGTCCCGCTCGGCCAGACCTTCGGGCTCCTCCTGGGTGTCATCCTCATCCCGGTCCTTCTCGGCATGCTCCTCCGCGCGAGGAGGCCCGCCCTGGCCGCCCGCATCGAGCGCTTCGTGGGCATCGTCGGACTCGTCGTCCTGGTGCTGCTCATCGTGGGCATCGTGCTCGGCGAGAGGGACCGCATCGTCGACCTCGTCGTGGCCGTGGGACCCGCGGTCGTCGTCCTGAACCTGGCTCTGATCGTGGTGGGCGGACTGCTCGCCTGGGTGTGCCGTCTGCGCCGCGCCGAGCAGATCGCGATCGCGGTCGAG
>NZ_JAALEB010000329.1:0-11546 GCF_014145165.1 Dietzia sp. Cai40
GACGCCCGGCGTCGGCGGGGCCGCCCGGGTCCAGGATCGCCGAGGCCGCACCGGGTGCGGTCCCCTGGCGGTGCAGCAGCCGCGAGTACTCGTCGAGGGTGCCCCTGGCGGACTCCACACCGGACTCCGCGCGCTCCCGCTCCGCGACCGTGCGATCTGCGTCGGCGATGGCCCGGTCGAGCTGGATCCGGGCCATCTGCAGGTCGACGAGGGTCTTGTTGACGCCCTCCCGCTTGACCGCGATGTCCTGACGGGTGGCGTCGAGCCGGGCGGACGCGTCCGCGACCGCACGGATCAGACCGCTGATGTCTCCGGGCGAGGTCGCCGGGACCTCCTGGGCCGCGACCACCGGTGCGTGGACCACGCCCGACGCGGTGCCCAGGACGAGCGCCGCCGCGAGGAGGGCGCGTCCGGGCGTCCGGACCGGGCCCCGACGTCTCCGCGCTCCCGGAGCGCGGCTTGATGAATGGTCAGGCTTCACGTTTCACCTTCCGATAACCGCACGAGGATGCGGCTGACCGCGCGACCCGCACGGCGGGACGCGTCACCGAGGAGGGTGAGGTTCGGGTGATGCCTTCCCCTGCGCCACTAGAGCCTCATACCAACTCGGCAGAACCGATGGTTCCTCTAGCACCGTAGGTCACAGAAGTCCCGTCCGGAACATTGGACGGCAAAATACACTGCTGTAACTCTAATAACGCGAGAAAACCCGGCGTGTCGGGCGATGGGGAGAAGAGCGTCCGTCAGCGCAGGCGCCACCGGGGATCGTCAGCGCAGGCGCCGCCGGAGGGCGACGACGAAGGCGACCGCCACGACGATCGCCAGCACGAGCACGACCGCCGAGAACGCGCCCCAGGGCGGGGCGGGGGCGGTGACCTTGTGCGCGAAGACGGAGGCGGAGGCCACCGGGTCGAACTCCTCCCAGGCGTCGTCCTGGCCGGCCTCGAGCTTGTGGCGGGGGATGGTGTCGCTGGAACTGCCGACGAAGACCGGGGTCCGGACCAGGATCGTCCCCTCGTACTCCTCGTTCAGCAGGGCGGCGAGGTCGCGGGCGTCCGTGTAGACGGCGGCCGGGGCCTCGGTGTAGACCACCTTGAGATCGAGCCCGCGGTCCCCCGCCTCGGTGACGACGGTCCGCAGTCCCTCGACGAACGGCTCCGGGGCGGAGACCCCGTCGTCGGCCAGGTCCCGGGACACGGCCTCGAAGTCGAGCCACTGCGGGACCTCGCCCTCCTGCAAGGACATCACCGGCTCGGCCTCGTAGGCGAGCGTGGTCACGGAATCGTCGGAGTTGTCCACGGCCGACATGGTGCCATCTCGTCGTCGTCGAACCGAATACGCGCGCCGGACGGCGCGATACCCGCTCCGCGCCCCCCACCTTCGGGCGTGCCGGAACCTATACAGAACGAGCGTACTGGTAAATTGGTGACCGCAACCGGGCGCGAGGGTCCACAATGGGTCCTGTGTCCGCCCCCGGCGTTGCCGCCCGAGACACGCGGCGACACCGGGAGGGATGACGAATCGACATTCACACCACGAGTGGAGCTGACGTGACAGCAAGCATTGACAGCTTTGGCGCCAAGGGGACCCTAGAGGTCGGCGGCCAAGCCTATGAGATCTACCGCCTCTCGGCGGTCGAGGGAGCCGCGAAGCTCCCTTATTCCCTCAAGGTCCTCACCGAGAACCTGCTGCGCACGGAGGACGGCAAGAACGTCACCAAGGCGCACATCGAGGCCCTGGCCGGTTGGGACCCCTCCGCCGAGCCCGACACCGAGATCCAGTTCACGCCCGCCCGCGTGATCATGCAGGACTTCACCGGTGTCCCCTGCATCGTCGACCTCGCCACCATGCGTGAGGCCGTCAAGACCCTCGGTGGCGACCCCGACAAGGTCAACCCCCTCGCGCCGGCCGAGATGGTCATCGACCACTCCGTGATCATCGAGTCCTTCGGTGGTCGCGACTCCTTCGACAAGAACGTCGAGATCGAGTACCAGCGCAACGAGGAGCGCTACCAGTTCCTCCGCTGGGGTCAGGGCGCCTTCGACGACTTCAAGGTCGTCCCCCCGGGTACCGGCATCGTGCACCAGGTCAACATCGAGTACCTGGCGCGCTCCGTGATGGTCCGGAACGGGCAGGCCTACCCCGACACCTGCGTGGGCACCGACTCGCACACCACCATGGAGAACGGTCTCGGCGTCCTGGGATGGGGCGTCGGCGGTATCGAGGCCGAGGCCGCCATGCTCGGCCAGCCCATCTCCATGCTCATCCCCCGCGTCGTGGGCTTCAAGCTCACCGGGTCGATCAAGCCGGGCGTCACCGCCACGGACGTCGTCCTGACGATCACCGAGATGCTGCGCAAGCACGGCGTCGTGGGCAAGTTCGTGGAGTTCTACGGTGCCGGCGTCGCGGCTGTGCCCCTGGCCAACCGCGCCACGATCGGCAACATGAGCCCGGAGTTCGGCTCCACCTGCGCCATGTTCCCGATCGACGGCGAGACCATCGACTACCTGCGCCTGACGGGTCGCGACGAGGAGCAGCTCGCCCTGGTCGAGGCTTACGCCAAGGAGCAGGGTATGTGGCTCCACGCCGACGCGGAGGAGCCCGTCTTCTCCGAATACCTGGAGCTCGACCTGGGCGACGTCGTCCCGTCGATCGCCGGACCCAAGCGTCCGCAGGACCGCATCGAGCTGGCCGACGCCAAGAGCGCGTTCCGCAAGGATATCCACAACTACGTGGACGCCGGCGTCAACCCCCTCGGTGACACCGAGAAGGGCCGGATGCAGTCCGAGGGCGGTGCCCCGTCCGACAACACCGGGACCGCGACCCTCTCGCACGCCGAGGAGGGCTCGGTCCGGGCCGACGCCTCCGACGGCTCCGAGGGACGTCCCTCCAAGCCCGTCGAGGTGTCCGTGGACGGCACCGAGATGGTCCTGGACCACGGCATCGTCTCCATCGCCTCGATCACGTCCTGCACCAACACGTCCAACCCGTCGGTGATGATCGGCGCCGGGCTCCTCGCGCGCAAGGCGCACGAGAAGGGACTCAAGGCCAAGCCGTGGGTCAAGACGTCGATGGCGCCGGGTTCGCAGGTCGTCACCGAGTACTACGAGCGGGCCGGACTCTGGCCGGACCTGGAGGCCCTCGGCTTCTACCTCGTGGGCTACGGCTGCACCACCTGCATCGGCAACTCCGGACCGCTGCCGGAGGAGATCTCCAACGCGATCCAGGAGCACGACCTGACCGCCACCGCGGTGCTGTCCGGTAACCGCAACTTCGAGGGCCGGATCAACCAGGACGTCAAGATGAACTACCTGGCGTCCCCGCCGCTGGTCATCGCGTACTCCATCGCCGGGACCATGGACTTCGACTTCGAGGCCGACTCCCTGGGCAAGGACACTGACGGCAACGACGTCTACCTCAAGGACATCTGGCCCTCCACCGAGGAGATCGAGGAGACCATCAAGGCCTCGATCTCCTCCAAGGAGTACACGTCCAAGTACGCCGACGTCTTCGCCGGCGACGACCGCTGGCGTGGGCTCAGCACCCCGGACGGCAAGACGTTCGAGTGGGACGCCAAGTCGACCTACGTTCGCAAGCCCCCGTACTTCGACGGGATGCAGATGGAGCTGACCCCGGTCGAGGACGTCAAGGGCGCCCGCGTCCTGGCCAAGCTCGGCGACTCGGTCACGACCGACCACATCTCGCCCGCGTCGACGATCAAGCCGGGCACCCCGGCCGCGCAGTACCTCGACGAGAACGGTGTGTCCCGTCAGGACTACAACTCGTTCGGGTCGCGCCGCGGCAACCACGAGGTCATGATCCGGGGCACGTTCGCCAACATCCGCCTCCAGAACCAGCTGCTGGACGGTGTGACGGGCGGCTACACGCGCGACTTCACGCAGGAGGGCGCCCCGCAGGCGTTCATCTACGACGCCGCGCAGAACTACGCCGCGCAGGGCACGCCGCTCGTGGTGCTCGGTGGCAAGGAGTACGGCACCGGGTCCTCCCGCGACTGGGCGGCCAAGGGCACCAGCCTGCTCGGCGTCAAGGCCGTCATCACCGAGTCGTTCGAGCGCATCCACCGCTCGAACCTCATCGGCATGGGTGTCATGCCGCTGCAGTTCCCCGAGGGCGAGTCGCACGAGACCCTCGGCCTGGACGGCACGGAGACGTTCGACATCACCGGGATCGAGGAGCTGAACAACGGCACCACGCCCAAGACGGTCAAGGTCACCGCCACCAAGGAGGACGGCCAGGTGGTCGAGTTCGACGCCAAGGTGCGCATCGACACCCCCGGCGAGGCGGAGTACTACCGCAACGGCGGCATCCTGCAGTACGTGCTGCGCAACATGATCAAGGGCTGATCACCTCCACCCCGACGGCGGTGCGCGGTAACTCCTGGTGAGACAGGGGGAACCGCGTACCGCCGTGGTGTATCCGTAGGAAGGTTGTGAGATGCCCAGGGTCAGTCAGGACCACATGGACGCCCGGCGTCGGGAGATCCTGTCGGGGGCGCGCGAGTGCTTTGCCGAGTTCGGGTTCGAGGGCGCCACGGTCCGACGTCTGGAGGAGACCACCGGTCTCAGCCGCGGTGCGATCTTCCACCACTTCGACGACAAGGACGCCCTGTTCCTCGCGTTGGCGCACGACGACGCCGCGGCGATGGCGGCCACGGTGGCCGAGCAGGGTCTGGTCCAGGTGATGCGGGAGATCCTGGCCGACCCCCACGAGTTCTCGTGGCTCGGGACCCGACTGGAGATCGCGCGACGGATCCGCACCGATCCGGCCTTCCGGGAGCGGTGGACCGACCGGCAGGCGGAGCTCGACGAGGCCATTCTCGCCCGCCTGCGGGAGCAGAAGGACTCCGGGAGGATGCGGACGGACGTCCCCGATGACGTGCTGCGCGTCTACCTCGACATCGTGCTCGACGGACTCATCACCCACCTCGCGACAGGGCGCGGCACGGCTCACGTGAGCGCGATGCTCGACCTGGTGGAGGCCTCGCTGCGTACCGGTCGCGAGTGATCCCGGGACGGGCGTACGGTGGGGCGCATGACCGATTCGACACCGCAGATCCCGCTGATCGACCTGGGCGACGGCCGTGCGATCCCCCAGCTCGGCTTCGGTACCTACCAGGTTCCCCCCGCCGACACCGAGAAGGTCGTCTCGGACGCACTCGAGGCCGGGTACCGGCACCTGGACACCGCCCAGATGTACGGCAACGAGGACGGGGTGGGTCGCGCGATCGCGGCCTCGGGGATCCCGCGTGACGAGCTGTGGCTCACCACCAAGCTCAACAACTCCTTCCACGAGCCCGCCGCCGCCCGCGACTCCGCCGAACGCTCACTCGAGGCCCTCGGCGGCCGGATCGACCTGTTCCTGGTGCACTGGCCGCTCGCGATGCACGACGACGTCGCCCGCGTCTGGGAGGCCATGGAGGGCATCCGCGCCGACTTCGCGGTGGACTCGATCGGGGTCTCCAACTTCACCCCGGCCAACCTCGCGCGACTGTCCGAGGCGGGCCTCAGCACTCCCTCCGTCAACCAGATCGAGTCGAACCCCTACTTCGTCAACGACGAGGTCCGCGCGGCGTGCGCGGACCGCGGGATCGCAGTGGAGGCGTGGAGCCCGCTCGCGCAGGGCGCGGTCTTCGGCGACCCGCAGCTCACCGCGTTGGCGGAGCAGGTCGACCGCTCGGTCTCCCAGGTCGTGCTTCGCTGGGTGCTCCAGCGCGGGGACATCGTCTTTCCCAAGTCCTCGAGCCCCGAGCGGATGCGTCAGAACCTCGACGTGTTCGACTTCGAGTTGAACGACGAGCAGATGGCCTCGATATCGGCCCTGCACAACGGCACTCGCTCCGGGCCGGATCCGGACACCTTCGACTGGCGAGGCTGAGGATCCCGGCTCACTCCTCATCGAGAAGAGCGTTCCGGACATGTTTCGTTCGAGCCAGGTGCGCGGAACGCCCTTTTCGACGGTGAACGTGCTCGCCTCGCCCTAGAGTCTGTCCATGACCACCACACGGGCGCACGGCGAGGCCGCGCGTGACGACGGCCGGCCCGCCGGGCGTCCCTCGGGCCGGATGCTCGCCTCGTACGCCGCCGGCAGCGTGGGCACGGGCGCGTTCAGCACACTGCCGGGGTTGGTACTGGCCTACTACCTCACCGACTCGATCGGGGTCGCCGCCGCGGTGGCGACGGTGCTGGTGCTGGTGCCCAAGGTGATCGACGTGTTGGCCTATCCGCTCATCGGGGCGCTCTCCGATCGCGCCTCGCACCGCACCGGATACCGGACGGGCCTCATGCTGTTCGGGGCGCTCGCGCTGCCCCTGCTCTTCGTGGCCACCTTCTCGGCTCCCACGCAGTGGGGCACCGCGCTGGCCGGTGTCTGGGTCATGGGCTTCTTCTTGCTGGCCTCGTTGGCCTTCTCGTGTTTCCAGGTCCCCTACCTCGCCCTGCCGGCGGAGCTGACGGGCGAGTCGGCGGTGCGGGTGACCATCCTCGCGTGGCGCGTCGCGGTGCTGGCCGCGACGATCCTCGTGGTGGGGGGCGGTGGTCCGGCGCTGCGCGAGGCGGCCGGCGGTGGGGCGACGGGGTACGTGGTGATGGCCGTGGCCGTGTCCGCCCTGATGCTCGGCGGCATGCTGTGGGCGACGCTCGGATCCGCCCGGCGCACGGTCCTGCGGGCGGACGCACAGGTCGGTGATCTGGGCCGGCAGTACCGCGACGGGCTCGACGCGCTGCGGGTGACCCGGCCGTTCCGCCTGCTGGTGGGCCTGTTCTGCCTGCAGGCTGTCGCCACGGCCGTGATGCTCGCGGGTGGCCAGTACGTCGCCACCTACATCCTCGGCAACGAGGCCGCGTTGACCGGGCTGTTCCTCGCGCTGATCGCCCCCGCGCTGGTGGTGATGCCCCTGTGGGCCCGCCTGGCCCACGCCCGGGGCAAGGTCCCCGCTCTGGCGGCCGCGACCATCCTGTTCACCGTGTCCGCTCTCATGCTCATCCCCGCAGGTGTGTGGCCCGGGATGTGGGTGCACGTCCCCGTGGCGTTCGCGGGGGTCGCCTACGCCGGGATGCAGGCTCTGCCCATGTCGATGCTGCCCGACACCACGGACATGGACCGCGAGCTGGGTGGCCGCCGTCGCAGCGGCGCGATGAGCGGGCTGTGGACGGCGTCCGAGACGGGATCCATGGCGCTCGGGCCCGTCGTGGTTCTGGCGCTGCTCGCGGTGACCGGATTCCGCTCGGGCGGCGTCGCCGATCAGCCCGAACCGGCTCTCTGGGGCATCATCCTCGGTTTCTCCCTGGTCCCCGCCCTCCTGACCGCCGCGAGCCTGCTGGTCATCCGGGCGTTGGGACGCGAACACCCGAACTGGACGGAGCCCGCATGACAGTCGAACCACCGGACACCGATCCCCTGGACGCCCTGATCGCCCGGAGAGGCGAGGCGGCCCTCGAGACGCTGGCCGCGCTGCGGGCGTCGGATCCGCCCACGACCGGCGGCAGGGTGCTCTCCTACGTCTACGACTCGGGCGTGGAGGGCGTGGACCGGTTGGCCGTGCGCGCGGCCGGTCTGGCGCACGGGGTCAACGGCCTGGACCCGACCGTGTTCGGGTCGGTCGCACGGATCCACGGCGGGATCGTCGCAAGGGTCCGCACGATCCTGGGCGGGGACGCCGGAGACGGTCCGGGCGACGACGACGAGGTCCACGGTGTCGTGACGTCGGGCGGCACCGAGAGTTGCGTGCTGGCGTGTCTGGCGGCCCGGGAGGTCTCGGGGCGTGCCCCCGGCAGCGGCGGGACGATCGTCGCCCCGGTGACCGTCCACGCGGCGTTCCGCAAGGCCGCCCACATCCTCGGGATGCGGTTCGTCGGCGTCGAGGTGGACCCCGCGACGGGCCGGGTGGCCGCCGAGGACCTGCTGGCCGCCGTGGATCACGACACCTGCCTGGTGGTGTGCTCGGCCTCCTCCTACCCCACCGGTGTGATCGACCCGGTGGAGCAGGTCGCGGCCGGTCTCGACGCGCACCACGACCCACGGATCGGGCTGCACGTGGACGCCTGCCTGGGCGGGCTGGTGCTCCCCTTCTGGCCGGGCGGGGTGGGATCGACCTGGGACCTCCGGATCAGGCGCGTCACCAGCATCTCGGCCGATCTGCACAAGTACGGGTTCGCCCCCAAGGGCACCTCGGTGCTGCTCAGCCGGGGCCGCGCCAGGCACCGTGCGTCCTGGTTCTCCACCGTCGACTGGCCGGGGTACCCGGTGGTCAACCCCACCCTGTCCGGGTCCAAGCCTCTCGAACCCGCGGCCGCCGCGTGGGCCGTGCTCGAGGCTCTGGGCGACGACGGTCAGTCCGAGCTCGTGGCGCGCACCGCCCGGGCGACCGGGCGCCTCGTGGAGGGGTTGGCCGGCATCGAGGGACTGCGTGTGATCGACTCCGACCCGGGACCCCTGATCGCCGTGGTGGCCGACGGGTCCGTGGGAGACGCCCGACGTGTCCACCCCCACCTGTGGGCGGACGAGTGCGGTCGCAGGGGCATCGCCGTGCAGGCGCAGCCGGCCTACCGTCAGGAGCGGGGCGCGTTGCCGTCGTCGTCCCACCTCACCATCACCCCGGTGACCGAACGCCTGACGGACGAGATCCTCATGGTGGCCCACGCGGCTGCTGATGCGGTACGCGGCATGCCCGACCCGGCGCCCCCGGCCGCGTTCGCCGACGTGCTGGCCGCGCTGGAGGCCGGCGCCCTCTCCCCTGGCGACCTGCTCACCCTCCCCGAGGACGATGTGCACGCGATGGTGTCCGGCGTACTCGCAGGCGACGACGGGGACGACGGCGGGATGGCCGCGCTGCTCGCGGCGATCGAACGCCTCCCGGCCGAGGTGGGTGCCCGGCTGGTGCGGGCGTACCTCGCCGCCGTGATGGAGGGGTGAACGCGAACCGCCCCCCGACCGGAGTTGGGGGGCGGCGCGGGGCGTGGAGTCCCGGTGTCAGACCAGGACCGTGTCAGACCAGGACCGCGATGGCGACGTTGACCACGCCGAGGACGCCGGCGATGGTCGCCAGGGTCCCGGTGCTGCCCGCCGCCCTGGCCTCCTTACGGACGCCCACCACCGCGACGACCAGGATGACGACCGCGACGACGAGCTTGATCCCGATCTTCATGTGATTGAGGTCCACGTCCTGCATCTCGCGCAGACCGACGAGCAGCAGACCGGTGACCACCTGGAGGATCGCGCCGTGCAGGATCGCCTTGTTCATGTGAGGCGCCTTGATGGTGGCGAGCCACCCGCCGATGATGCCGGCCAGGCCGATGAAGTGCAGGATCAGAACGATGTCGAAAACGATGTCCATGTGGACAAGTGTCTCAAACGCACTGGTCACAGTAGTTGCTAAGGATCACCTAACCGGTGACGGAGGGTCATCGGTGCACGAGTGTCGCGAACACCAGCAGGGCGATCCCGCCGAAGGCCATCACGCCGAATGACACCCACCGTGTGTCCCACCCGAGCATGCGTTCGTACACATCGGTGACCTTTCGTGTGGCGACGGGGAATCGGGACCACACCCACGCGAGGAGGACGAACGGTGCGACCAGGGCCAGCACGAAGACGAGATAGGCGCACAGCCTGAGTACGGGATCCGAGCTCACGCTCTCGACCAGACGGCCGGTGAGATACATGATCGGGAGGGTGGTCAGACCGATGATCGCCGAACTGAACCCGAGCACGAACAGGGCGGCCGGCGGGGAGTTCTGGTCGGGTGCGCGCTCGGGACGCTGCGGGCGCACGGGCACGACCCGCAGCCACACCACCATCGCACACGCCGCCACCAGCAGGACCACACCCACGACCAGGTCGACGACGTGGTTCTCCACCACCGCGTCCCCGCGCTGGCGCACCTGGTCCACCAGGTTGGCGGGATTGACGCCGTGGAGAAGCAACCCGAGCGCGGTGGCCCCCGACGCCAGACCCGAGAGCAACCATGTCAGACGCGCGCGCACGTTCCGGTTCCTCGCGAGGATGTCGGCGGTCGCCCCATACAGGGCGGGGCTCAGGCCCAGCGCCAGACCGAACCCGACAAGTGTCGGGACGGCCGCGATCCATCTCGCCACCTCGTGCATGTGCTCCCATTCCGTCGTCTCGACAGTAGTACCGATTGGCCGCCGTCCTGTCCGCGGCCGTGATTAGGATAAGCGGACGGTCACCAGACCCGAGAGGACCATGATGCGCGTACTCGTCACCAGTTCCAGGAACACCTTCGCCCTGGACATCATCCGCAAGCTCGGGAGCCGTGGCCGCACCGTGGTGGCGAGCGACACCTATCCGGGCGCGACGGGCAGTCACTCCAAATACCTCGCGGGTCACGCCGTCACGGCCTCCCCCCGCTACGACACCGACCAGTTCATCCGGGACGTGAGCCGGATCGTCTCCGAATACGACATCGACCTCATCATCCCGACCTTCGAGGAGGTCTTCTACCTCGCCGCCCGGGTCGCGGACCTGCCCGAGGGGGTGACGCTGTTCGGCGGGAGCTTCGCGAAACTCGCGCAACTGCACGACAAGGCGAGCTTCCAACGCCTGGTGGAGCGGTCAGGGGTGCCGATCCCCGAGACGACCGTCGCCACCGACCACGCCTCGCTCGTGGCCGCGATCGAGAAGTACCCGCGCTACTTCGCCCGGGCGGCGTTCTCGCGAGGCGGCGTGGGTCTGTTGACCAACACCGGGCCACTGGCGGGGAAGATGTCCGTCGACGACTGCCACCCCACCGAAGAGCAACCGTGGCTGGTGCAACCGTTCGTCGACGGCCCGATGGTGTGCACCTACAGCACCATCGTGGACGGCCGGGTCACCTCGCACTGCACCTACCGCGCGCCCGAACAGTGGGCGCACAGCACGGGGATCACCTTCCTCGCCGTGGACAGCACCGACACCCTCGACTACACGCAGCGCATCGTCGACGCGCTCGACCCGGGGTTCACGGGCCAGCTCTCGTTCGACTTCGTCGACAACGACGGTCAGCTCTACTCCATCGAGTGCAACCCACGCCCGACCAACGGCGTCATCCTGCTCGAGGCGGAGCAGCTCGAACAGGCGCTCACCGGCCGGAACCCCGAGGCGTTTGTCGTCGAACCGGGCGTCGAACGTCAGATCAGCCTGGCCGTCCTCGCCGACGCGTTCGCCGAGCCGCTCAAGCACCTGCCCACGTCGCTGCACGACCTGCTCCACGTGAAGGACGTCGGTTCGGGGTGGCACGACTCCTTCGCCATGATGTGGAGCCCCGCGACGCTCATCCACGGTGCCAAGCTGAGCCACGGTCAGCGCAAGGAGTTGTTGGGCGCTCTGGGCGACGACATCGTGTGGAACGGAGAACCCATCACCGGGATGAGCGCGGCTGACGCCGCGGCGCTCGAGGATGTCCACGAGCAGCGGGTCTGACAATCGCGCGAGCGGCTGCCATGGCCGCGCCGGTGCTCCGGTCGGTGCGGAGGTGACCCGGCGCCGAGGGGTGGTGTCGGCGCTGGCCCGCGGCACCGCGGGGATCCGCC
>NZ_JAALEB010000032.1:0-2693 GCF_014145165.1 Dietzia sp. Cai40
ACCACCAGAGACGTGTTTAGGCGTGCTGGCGGACGGAGTGCTCGCCGAGCGAGCGAGTGCGCGTCGGGTACGGACTACTGTCCCATGACAGGTGTCGGGAGTGACCGGGCGATGATCTCCTTCATGATCTCGGTGGTGCCGGCGTAGATCTGACTGACCCGCAGGTCGGTCCATGCGCGCGCAATCGGATACTCCTCCATGTAGCCGTAGCCGCCGTGGAGTTGCAGGCAGGTGTCGGCGACTTGCTGAGCGCGTTCGGAGCTCCAGTACTTCGCCATCGCGGCGGTGGGGATGTCCAGTTCGCTCTTGACATGCAGGTCGAGACACTCGTCGATGAAGGCGCGGGTGACGCGGGCTTCGGTGGCGACCTCGGCGAGCTTGAACTTGGTGTTCTGGAATCCGAAGATCGGTTTGCCGAACGCCTCGCGCGTGAGTGTGTACTCGTGTGTCAGGTCCAGCATCAAGTCCATCGACGCGGCGCAACTGACGGCGACGATGAGCCGCTCCTGCGGGAGCTGCATCATGAGCTGGACGAAGCCCTGCCCCTCCTCGGTGCCGAGCAGATTGCTGGAAGGCACACGTACGTCATCGAAGAAGAGCTCGCAGGTGTCTTGCCCCTTGAGGCCGATCTTGTCGAGGACACGGCCGCGCCGAAATCCTTCGGAGCTGGTCGGCACGATGACCAGTGAGACGCCTGCAGCAGCCTGATCCGGGCTGGTCTTGCAGGCGACGAGCACCATGTCTGCGTGGTAGCCGTTGGTGATGAAGGTCTTGGCTCCGTTGATGACGTAGTCGTCGCCTTCTCGGACTGCCTTCGTCTTGATTCCCTGGAGGTCGGAACCGGTCCCCGGCTCGGTCATCGCAATGGCGGTCACGACCTCGCCGGAGGCCATCTTGGGCAGCCATTCGCGCTTCTGCTCCTCGGTGCCGTAGTGCAGCAGGTAGTGCGCCACGATGCCGCTGTGGAGTGCAGCCCCCCAGCTGCTGTCACCGATGCGGGCCTGCTCCTCGATAAGGATCGCCTCGTGGAAGAAGTTGCCGCCGCCCCCGCCGTACTCCTCGGGAACGGAGGCGCACAACAGGCCGAGCTCGCCGGCGCGGGTCCATAGTTCGCGGTCGACGCGCTTCTGTTCGATGAACCGCTCGATGTTGGGCTTGATCTCCCTCTCGCAGAACGTCCGGGCGAGTTGACGGAAGTCGTCGAGGTCCTGGTTCATCCAGGGTGAACGGCGGCTGGGCATGGGTCCTCCAAAGATTATGTGCCGGGTACAGGGTGTACCCGAAGGCTACGGGTACACCCTGTACCGCGCCAGTCCCTTTCGGGTTAGAATGTGCTGGTGGATCTTGCGAGGTGGGTGGACACGGCCGTGGTGCGCCGATCGACGGCGCACGAATCGCACCGGTCGGCACGACGAGAGCAGATAGTGGTGGCCGCGGCTCGTGCGATCGAGGAGTACGGTCCCGGCGTCGGTACTGCCCAGATCGCGGAACGGGCAGGCGTTGCGCGGCCTCACGTCTACCGGCACTTCGACAGCAAGGAAGACCTCGAACGAGAAGTGCTCCGATTCGCGGCTGATCAGCTCATCGACACCGTTCGTCCCGCCATGCGCGTGAGCGGTACAGCTCCCACCATCATCGAAGGCGTGATAGGCGCTGCCATCGGATGGGCTGCCGGTCATCCCAACCTGTATCGCTTCATGGCGGCGCGCCAGCAGAACAAGGAGACGCACCGGGCCAGGTTGGGGCGCACACGGTTCCTCGGGGAGGTGGTGTCCGCAGCCTCGGCATACATGCGCACATCCGAGGTACAGGTCGATCCCCCGGACGGCGTGATGGCGGGGTTGATGGGCATGGTCGACGCGGGGATCATCTGGTGGCTGGACCACCACGATGAGTCGAAGGAAGAGGTGACCACCCGGATCGCCCATCAAGTTTGGCTGATCATGCGTGATCTCGCCCAGAGCGTAGGGGTTGCTGTGGACAACGACCTTCTGTTGAGCGCGCGATGAGGGACCTCTCGCCCGGAATGGGCGCACCCCGAGCCCGTCGAAGCGGTCCCGCGTTGGAACGGCGACGCCCCGTGTGCGACCGGTGGCTGGAAGAGGTCGGTGACCTGGTGCGGCGGATGCCCGACGTCTGCATCTCGGCAGTGCCCGGCGAGCAGCCGGCCGGCTGGCCGCGCACGGCCGTAGCGCTCAAGACTGACGGTCTGGTCAACACCGCGGTGCGGCGATGACGCCGGCGCCGGGATCGCACCTTGAGGCGACCTTCTTCCTCGATCACGACCACGCTTCGGTACGCGACTTCACCCAGCACGTGATCGCCGGCGCGTCGAGCCCCCGAGAGAGAGCGTCCCTGCTCTTTGCTGCAGTGCGTGACCAAATCTGGTACGACCCCTACTCGGTCTCCGAGGATCCTGAGCATTACCGGGCGAGCCACGTCCTCCAGGCCGGCCGCGCCTACTGCGTGCCCAAGGCGGTGCTACTGGCCGCGGTTCTGCGGGCCGCGGGCATCCCTACCCGACTCGGCTTCGCCGATGTACGGAACCATCTGCAGACCGACACCTTACGAGCCGTCATGGGTGGAACGGATCTGTTCGTCTATCACGGCTATTGCAGCGTCTACATCGACGGACGATGGCTGAAGGCCACACCTGCCTTCAATGTCGAGTTATGCGAACGATTCGGCGTGCC
>NZ_JAALEB010000330.1:0-6215 GCF_014145165.1 Dietzia sp. Cai40
CGGGGCGACGGGGCGACGGGGCGACGGGGCGCGTCACTTGTCGACCACGAGCCACCCGCCGTGGTGCTGGTCGACCCGGGTCCGCACACCGGAGGCCCGGCCGTCACCGACAGCCGCGATCCGGGCGGCGAGTGACGCCAGCGTGGGGACGTCGAAGGTCCGGACATGGCCGTACTGCGCCACGGCGACGGTCTCGAAGGGCACGGCGATCACCAGGCGTCTCCGCGCCAGACGGAGTGCGTCGCGGACCATGTCCCAGCCGGCGTCCTCGTCCAGATGCTCGAGGACGTGGACGAGGTAGACGGTGTCCGCGGCGGCCGGGGCCAGTGGGGTCGTCCGGGCGTCGAGGCAGACGGGCGTGGGCCGGGCGGCGCCGACGGGTGCGCAGGTCCGGAGCAACCCGAGGACGGAGGGGTCGAGGTCCACGGCGATGGTCCTGACACCCTCGCGGGCGAGCCGCAGGGACAGGAACCCGAAGCAACACCCGATCTCCACCGCGGAGTCGCCGACCATCTCCGCCACCGCCCGGTCGTGCACCGGGGAGAACGGGCAGACGCCGCTGGCCAGTGCCGAGATCGACGACCGGTAGTAGGCGGACCAGCACTCCTCCCAGCTCGCGTCCCGGCAGGTCACGAGCGCGGTCACGGCCCGGTGGAACTCGTCGACGGTGTGCAGGACCCCGGTGGCGAGCAGGTCGCGGGCCATGGCCGGGATCAGCGCCTCGCTGACCTCGTCGTCGTCGAGGTCGTGCCCGATCCGCACCCGACGGTCGTCGGCGATCACGGTGAACGCCCCGAAGCGCCGGCCCGGTCCGCCCCGGATCGCCGAGATCGTCCGGCTCGTCCCGCGGGTCGCTGTGGTCTCCATGGGGGCAGACGGTAGGGCGAGCGGGAGGTCCGCGGCGAGAGGATTCAGTGGATTCCGGCAGGTCGAACGGGTCCGGCCCTGCCCGGTCGGGCAGTGGCCGCACGCGATCGGCTCGGGCCGGCCCGCGTGCAACGTTGCTGCAACCCCGCCGCGCATAGTGTCCTACATCACAGCGACGACCACGGGGGTCGCGCGGAGGAGAAGGAGGGGCACGATGCCCGTTTTCGCACAGCCCGGCGCCGATGGTTCGGTGATGTCCTACAAGAGCCGCTACGACCATTTCATCGGCGGCGAGTGGGTGGCACCCGTCAAGGGCGAGTACTTCGAGAACGTCACCCCGATCACCGGCCAGGTCTTCTGCGAGGTCGGCCGCGGCACGTCCGAGGACATCGAGGCGGCCCTGGACGCCGCGTGGGCCGCCGCCCCCGGGTGGAACGCCACCTCCGCCGCGGAGCGCTCGCTGGTCCTGCTCCGGATCGCCGACCGGATGGAGGAGAACCTCGAGGCCATCGCGCTGGCCGAGTCGTGGGACAACGGCAAGCCGATCCGCGAGTGCCTGGCCGCCGACATCCCGCTGGCGATCGATCACTTCCGCTACTTCGCCGGCTGCATCCGCGCCCAGGAGGGCGGGATCTCGCAGATCGACGAGGACACGGTGGCGTACCACTTCCACGAGCCGCTCGGCGTGGTCGGACAGATCATCCCGTGGAACTTCCCGGTCCTCATGGCGGTGTGGAAGCTCGCCCCGGCCCTGGCCGCGGGTAACTGCGTGGTGCTCAAGCCCGCCGAGCAGACCCCGGCGTCGATCCTGTTCCTCATGTCCGTGATCGGCGACCTGCTCCCGCCCGGCGTCGTGAACGTGGTCAACGGATTCGGCACCGAGGCCGGCAAGCCGCTGGCCTCCAACCCCCGCATCCGCAAGGTCGCCTTCACCGGTGAGACCACCACCGGACGCCTGATCATGCAGTACGCCTCGGAGAACCTCATCCCGGTGACCCTCGAGTTGGGCGGCAAGAGCCCCAACATCTTCTTCGAGGACGTCATGGACGCCGACGACGACTTCCGTCAGGCCGCGCTCGAGGGCTTCGCGATGTTCGGCCTCAACCAGGGCGAGGTGTGCACGTGCCCGTCACGCGCGCTCGTGCAGAGGTCGGTCTTCGACGAGTTCAGCGAGCTCGCGATCGAGCGCACCAACAAGATCACGCAGGGCAATCCGCTCGACACCGACACGATGCTCGGCGCGCAGGCCTCCAATGACCAGTTGGAGAAGATCCTGTCCTACATCGACATCGGCAAGCAGGAGGGCGCGGACGTCCTCACCGGCGGCGGACGAGCGGAGCTCGAGGGCGATCTCGCGGGCGGCTTCTACGTGCAGCCGACCGTCTTCCGCGGCCACAACAAGATGCGGCTGTTCCAGGAGGAGATCTTCGGGCCCGTGCTCTCCCTGAGCTCGTTCACCGACTTCGACGACGCCATGATGATCGCCAACGACACGCTCTACGGCCTGGGCGCCGGCGTGTGGTCGCGCAACGGCACCACCGCCTACCGGGCCGGTCGCACCATCCAGGCCGGCCGGGTGTGGACCAACACCTACCACCAGTACCCGGCCCACGCGGCGTTCGGCGGCTACAAGCAGTCCGGCATCGGGCGCGAGAACCACCGCATGATGCTCGACCACTACCAGCAGACCAAGTGCCTGCTGGTGAGCTACTCGGGCAAGCCGCAGGGCTTCTTCTGAGCCGCGGCGGATCAGAAGAGGAGGGACCGGTCATGGACGACGTCTGCGGACTCCCCTCGGGCGGGAGCGTGCCCATCGCGGCGCGCGCCCTCCCGCCGGAGGGGGCGCCGCCCGGTCTCCCGCCCCGCGTCGTGGTCACCGAGCCGGCCGTCGACCTCATCCGTGAGCTCGTCGGCCGGCACGGCCCGGTGATGTTCCACCAGTCGGGCGGGTGCTGCGACGGGTCGGCACCCATGTGTTACCCCGTCGGTGAGTTCCGAGTGGGACAGCGCGACGTGCTGGTGGGAGAGGTCGACCTCGGCGCGGACGGTCCGTCCGGAGCCGACCGGTCCGAACCACCGGGCGACGACGACGAGGCGCGCACGCCCTCCTCGTCGTCGTCGACCCGGGTGCGCGTGTGGATCTCGGGCACACAGTTCGAGACCTGGAAGCACACGCAGTTGGTGTTGGACGCCGTCCCGGGCCGGGGCTCGGGGTTCAGTCTCGAGAACCCGACCGGCAGGCGGTTCCTGTCGCGGGCCCGGATGTTCGACGCGGCCGAGCAGGAGGCGTTGGCGGCGTTCCCGCCGCGTACGGGAGCGGACCTGGAGGAGTAGGCGCGGGGGCCGGTCCTGGTGCCGCAGTTGGTGATTCGCGCAGATGAGACGGGGTCCGGCGGTAGCATCGGGACATGGATACCGACCGTCCGGCACCCGTTGATCCCCTCGACGCCGAGGTCGAGTTCCTCACGCCCGGGCTGCGCTCGGATCTGCTCGAGCGGTGGAACGAACCGCGGCGTCGCTACCACAACGAGACGCACCTGCGCGCGGTGCTGCGTGCGGTCGACGCCCTGGAGTCGGACGGCGAGGCGTTCGACGGGACCGCCGTCCGGCTGGCCGCGTGGTTCCACACCGCGGTGTTCGACCCCACTGAGTCGGAGAACAACGACAAGTCGGCGGCGTTCACCGAGAAGGCTCTCGATCCGGCCGCCCCCGTCGGCGAGGTGGCGCGCCTCGTGCGGCTCATGGGCGGGCACCGGGTCGAGGCCGGGGACCTCAACGGCGCGGTCCTGTCCGATGCCGATCTCGCGGTCCTGGGGGCCGACCCGGAGACGTACGACACCTACACGCAGGACGTCCGCCACGAGTTCGCGCACGTGCCGGGCGAGCGGTTCGTGGCCGGGCGGATCGCGTCGCTGGAGGCGCTACTCGAGCGGAGATCGGTCTTCCTCACGCGGGCCGGCCGCGACGCGTGGGAGAAGCAGGCGCACGCCAACCTCAACCGCGAACTCGGACTGCTCAGGGCCGGCGCGTCGGCGTAGTCGCCGGTCCCCCGCGCCCCCGCCGGGCCCCCGCCGGGCCCCGCCCGCAGCCGTCGGGAAGAGCGTTCCGCACACATCGGCCGAGTAGATCTGCGCGGAACGCTCTTTTCGATGGCGGGGCGGGGCGGGGTGGAGCAGGGTCGGGGAGGGGTGTGGTCAGAGCCCGGGGGGCGTGTAGGCGGCGGTGTGCTCGGCCGCGCCGCTCGCGGTCATGAGGTCGGTGATCCGGCGGATGTCGGCCGGGCCGGGCAGTCCCCACCCGGGTCGGTATCCGTAGATCTCCGCGAGCGTCGTCGAGTCCCGGGTGCCGTTGGCCAGCTCCACGTCCTCGGGCCCGATCAGTGACGGGTGGGGCACGCCGACGGCGCCGGAGATCTTGACGAGATCGCGTCGCAGCGACCGGATGTAGGCCGCGCACCGCACGGCCTTGTTCGTGGGGTCCACTCCTCGGACCAGCCACGGGTTCTGGGTGGCCACCCCGGTGGGGCAGCGGTCGGTGTGGCACTTCTGGGCCTGGATGCAGCCGATGGAGAGCATGGCCTCGCGGCCGACCGCGATCATGTCCGCACCGAGCGCGAACGCGACCGCCGCGTTCTCGGGGATGCCCAGCTTGCCGGAGCCCACGAACACCACGTCGTCGGTCAGTCCGGCCTCGGCGAAGACCCGGTAGACGCGGGAGAATCCCAACCGGAACGGCAGTGACACCGCGTCGGTGAAGACGAGCGGGGCGGCGCCGGTGCCACCCTCGCCACCGTCGATGGTGATGAAGTCGACGCCGCGCTCCCGCGGGATCATCGCGGCGGCCAGCTGCTCCCAGAAGTCCAGCTCGCCGACCGCGGATTTGATGCCCACCGGCAGGCCGGTGCGCTCGGCGATCTCCTCCACCAGGTCGAGCATGGAGTCCACGTCGTGGAAGGCGGTGTGCCGGGACGGGCTCGCACACTCGCGGTCGGTGGGGATGCCGCGGATCCGCCCGATCTCCGCCGTGACCTTGGCCGCGGGCAGCAGGCCGCCCAGTCCGGGTTTGGCGCCCTGGCTGAGCTTGATCTCGATCGCCCGGATCGGGTGCTTCTCGGTGAGGGCCACCAGAGCGTCGATGTCGAATCGGCCTTCGGCGTCGCGGACCCCGAAGTAGGCGGTGCCGATCTGGAAAACCAGGTCACCGCCCTTCTGGTGGTACGGGCTCAGCCCGCCCTCGCCCGTGTTGTGCAGAGCGCCCGCGAGAGCGGCGCCGCGGTTGAGGGCCTCGACAGCAGGGGCCGACAGCGCGCCGTAGCTCATCCCCGAGATCGACACCAGGGACTCGGGGCGGAACGCGCGGGCCCGGCCGCGGGCGGCGCCGAGGACCTTGGCCGGTGGGAGTTGGATCTGCTCGGCGGAGTGCGCGTGGGCCGACACCGTCACCCCGGCGAACGTGCGCGGCTTGACGATCGGGTAACCCTCGAGGAACTCGATGTTGTTGTCCGTGCCGAACCCGAACGTGGTGGCCCGTCCCTCCGCCGACTCCTGGATCCAGGCACGTTGGTCCCGGGTGAACGGCCGCTCCTCGTTGTTGCCCGCCACGATGTACTGGCGCAGTTCGGGACCGATGGAGCTCAGGGCCATCCGCGCGTGCCCCAGGACGGGGAAGGTCCGCAGGATCGGGTACCTGGTCTGTCTCAGGTCCGAGGCCGCGACGGCGGCCAGGGCGGCGACGGGGGCGCCGAGGAGCCACTTGCGCATGTCGACCTCCGGGGTCTGTCGGTGTCCCCATCATGGACCACCCGTCACCCGGCGTGCCCGGGACCGCCGCGCGGTGGGAGTACGTCTACAGTGGCCGGACCGTCGCGGGATACCGGAAGGGCGCGACGCGCCCGCCCGGACCGGACACGCGAGAGGACCATATAGATGACCGACCCAGTGCAGGATGACGGCCCGCAACCGCTTCCCCCTCCACCCTCGGCCGGATCGGGCTACTCCACCTCCCGCACGGTGCGAACGGGCGAGGTCGATCCCCTGCGCCGGCTGCGGTTGGACAGCATCGCCCGGTTCCTCCAGGACGTGGCGGGCGACGATCTCGAGGCCACCGGTCACGCCCGGACCGACCCGTACTGGATCGTCCGGCGGACCGTGATCGACGTGATCGAGCCGATCTCCTGGCCGGCCACCGTCCACCTCCAGCGCTGGTGCTCCGGACTGTCCACCAGGTGGGCGAACATGCGGGTGCGCCTGACGGCGGAGCACCGGGACGGCCCCGACGACGACGGGCCGCGACCCGACGGACTGGTGGAGACCGAGGCGTTCTGGATCAACGTCAACGCCCACGGCGTG
>NZ_JAALEB010000331.1:0-1845 GCF_014145165.1 Dietzia sp. Cai40
GGCCCGCGCCGCGGCAGGCGGCCACTCGGACTGGTCCTCGCTCCGCTGCTGGGGCTTCTCGCCCTGGCCGTGGCGGTGGGGGTCTCGCTGGGGTCGGTGTCCATCCCCCTCGGCGACGTCTGGGCGATCGTCGCCCACCGCGCGGCCCCGGGTTCCTTCACCCCGTGGTGGTCCGAGGCCCGCGAGGCGATCGTGATCGAGTCCCGGCTGCCGAGGTCGCTCATGGCGGCGGCGGTGGGCGCGTCCCTCGCGGTGGCGGGAGGCGTCGCCCAGGCTGTCACGCGCAACCCACTGGCCGACCCGTACCTGCTGGGGGTGTCGTCCGGGGCCGGTTTCGGCGTCGTCGTCCTGACCGTCCTGGGCGTGGGTGCCGGGATGTGGGGCGTCTTCACGCTCCCGATGGCCGCTTTCCTCGGCGCCCTGCTGCCACTGGCCGGGGTGGTCCTGGTGGCCCGTCGCGCGCACGACACCACGGCGATCGTGCTGGTGGGGGCGGCCCTGACGATGATGTTCGGCGCGCTCAACACGTTCACGCTGTTGGTGTTGGGCGACGACCACCAACTGGGCACCGTCATGCGCTGGCTGGCCGGCGGGTTCGGTGACGCCGGGTGGACCATGCTCCTGGCCCCGGTCTCGATCCTCGCCGTCGCGGGCGTCCTGGTGATGCTGTCCAGCCGCCACCTGGACCTCCTCCTGACCGGCGACGACGGCGCCACGGCCATGGGCATGAACGTCCCGCGGTTCCGGCTGCTCATGTTGCTGCTGGTCTCGATGCTCACCGCGGGGGCGGTGGCGGTCTCCGGGACCATCGGGTTCATCGGACTGCTCATCCCGCATCTCGCCGGGTACGTCACCGGGCGCACGTCGGCCCGGTTACTGCCGACGGCCGCGGTGCTCGGGGCGGTGGCCCTGGTGCTGGCCGACATCGCGGCCCGGTCCGTCAGCGACGGTGCCGAGCTCCCGGTGGGCGTCGTCACGGGGATCGTGGGGGGTCCGGTGTTCCTGATCATGCTGTGGCGGCGCTACGGAAGGTCGGCGACGTGACCACACTGACCGCGGCCGACGTCTCCACCGACCTCGGGGGTCGCCGGATCCTCGAGGGGGTGGACCTGACCATCGCACCCGGCCGGGTCACCGCGCTGGTGGGCCCCAACGGCAGTGGCAAGACGACCCTGCTGCGCACCTGCTACCGGGCCCTGCCCACGACCGCCGGACTGGTGCGCCTCGACGGCGACGACATCACCTCGCTCCGCCGGCGGGCCCTGGCGCGGACGGTGGGCGTGAGCACCCAGGAGCCGGTCTCGTTGGGTGGCATCACGGTCCGGGAGTCGGTGCGACTGGGCCGGACGGTGACACGCGGGCTGTTCGAGCCGTTCGGGACCGACGACGCCGACGTGGTGGACACCGTGCTCGACCGTGTGGGGTTGGCCGGGTTGGCGGCCCGCGACGTCCTGGCCCTGTCGGGGGGCGAACGGCAGCGGGTGTCGATCGCCCGGGCGTTGGCGCAGCAGCCGGAGGTGCTCCTGCTGGACGAGCCCACCAACCACCTCGACCTGCACCAGCAGCTCTCGGTCCTGGCGCTGCTGCGGGAGCTGGCGGCCGGCGGGTTGGCGGTCCTGCTGACGCTCCACGACCTCCGGATGGCCACCGAGTACTGCGACGCGATGGTGGTCCTCGACGAGGGCCGGGTGGTGGCGACCGGTGCGCCCGAGGAGGTGCTCGATCCCGCCCTCCTGGCCGAGGTGTTCAGGGTCCGCGGGCAGGTGCGGCCGCGGCCGGGCGGCGGCCGCACGCTGGACGTCTGGGGACTCGCCGATGAGTGACCCCGCGCCCGGCCCCGGCGCC
>NZ_JAALEB010000332.1:0-2820 GCF_014145165.1 Dietzia sp. Cai40
TCGACCTGCGGATCGGGCTGGTCCACTCCCCGGAGCCCCGGGTACTGGACCGTTTCGACGCCGACGGGTACGACCTCGCGGTGGCGGGCCACACCCACGGCGGACAGCTCTGCCTGCCCACTGGGGCGATCGTCACCAACTGCGGCATCGACCGCTCGCGGGCGCAGGGCCTGTCCGCGTGGGGCCGGAACCTGGTCCTGCACGTGTCCGCCGGACTCGGGACCTCGCCGTACGTGCCGGTCCGGACGTTCTGCAGGCCCGAGGCCACACTTCTCGAGCTGGTCGCCGGACCCGGCGGTGGCGGAGACGACGCGACGGTGCCGGAGACGCCGTTGCGCGAACGGGTGCCGCTGCCGGCCTGACCCGGTTTCGCGAATCACCCCGGTTTCGCGAATCACCCGGCGGGGCGCTAGAGTATCCCTCGTTGTCACCGGGGTGTGGCGCAGCTTGGTAGCGCGCTTCGTTCGGGACGAAGAGGTCGTGGGTTCGAATCCCGCCACCCCGACAATGCGAGGTCCCGGGCCGTTCACGGTCCGGGACCTCGGTCATTTGCGTCCCCTGACGGTCCGATTCCGGCCGCGCTACCGGTGCACTTCGGCGTGGACGATCCGTAGAGTCGTGTCATGACCTCCCAGACCGACGTCCAGAACGCCGCGGCCCCGGGGGCGGCAGCCCCCCAGACGACCCACACGGGCCATCCCCACTACGGCCGCATCACCACCACCGGTCAGGGGGACCCCGCCCTCGCCGCCGGGCTCCAGAAGGTCCTCGACGGCCGCTGGGCGGACGCGCGCCGGATGACGCGGGAGGCCATGACCCCGGACATGCTCAACCCGATCGGGGTCACCATGGAGGAGCACCGCGCCCATGTGCTCGACCAGATGAGGCGCCTGGCCGACTCGGGCATGCCCGGGCTGGGGTTCCGCACCGAGGACGGCGGCACCGGGGACACCGGTGGGGCGTTGACCTCCTTCGAGATGCTCGGCCACCTCGACCTGTCCCTCATGGTCAAGGCCGGCGTGCAGTGGGGCCTGTTCGGCGGGGCGATCGCGAATCTCGGCGACGCCGAGACGCGTGGGAAGTACCTGCCGGGAGTCATGAACCTCGACCTCATGGGCTGCTTCGCCATGACCGAGCTCGGCGGCGGGTCGGATGTGCAGAACCTCGAGACCACCGCCACCTTCGACACGGAGACCGACGAGTTCGTCGTCCACTCCCCCACTCCGAGTTCCGAGAAGTGGTACATCGGCAACGCGGCCCGCGACGGGTCCATGGCCGCGGTGTTCGCGCAGCTCATCACCCGCGCCGAGAGCGGTGAGGAGCTCCGCCACGGGGTCCACTGCCTGTTGGTGCCGATCCGGGACGAGGCCGGGAACGACCTGCCGGGGGTCAGGACGACCGATCACGGGCACAAGGGCGGACTGCTCGGCGTGGACAACGGCAAGATCATGTTCGACCACGTGCGTGTCCCCCGTGAGGCGCTGCTCGACCGGTTCGGTGCGGTGGACGCCGACGGACAGTACTCGTCGCCCATCGACTCCGTCGGTGCCCGCTTCTTCACCATGCTCGGCACGCTGATCCGCGGCCGGGTCTCGGTGGGTGCGGCCGCCGGTGCCGCGGCCCGGACCTCACTCGCGCTTTCGGTGCGGTATTCGCTGATCCGCCGCCAGTTCGACCACCCCGCGACGGGCAAGGGCATCCCGCTGTTGGAGTACCGCGAGCACCAGCGTCGTCTGATGCCGCGGGTGGCCCGCGCGTACGCCTACGCGTGCGCCCAGAACGCGATCGTCGCCGAGCTCCACGACTTCGAGAAGAACCCGGAGGCGTTCGACGCCGAGCGGCGCCGCGAGATGGAGTCCCACGCCGCGGGGATCAAGGCCACCGTGACGGGCTTCGCCAACGACACCATCATCGAGGCCCGTCTGGCCTGCGGTGGGGCCGGGTACATGGCCGAGAACCTGCTCACCGAGATGCGCAGGGACTGCGACGTCTTCTCGACGTTCGAGGGCGACAACGTGGTGCTGACGCAGTTGGTGGCCAAAGAGCTGCTCGGAGCCTACGCCGCGGAGTTCGGGGACATGGACCAGCGCGAGACCGTGGCCTTCGCCCTCACCACCGCGGTGGACGTGGTGCAGGAGAAGGCCCGGGCGTCGACGCTGTGGCAGAAGCTCATCGACACGGTGACGGACCGGGAGAACACGGACCTGCTCGACCGCGCCAACCAGCTGGAACTGCTGGTGGACCGCGAGGAGCACCTGTTGGAGACGGTCGCCCGCCGCCTGCGCAAGGCCCAGGGCGAGGACGGCTCGGCGGCGTTCAAGGTGTTCAACTCGGCGCAGGACCACATGCTGCAGGCCGGGCGCGCGCACATGGACAGCTGGGTGTTCGCCCGCTTCGCCGAGGCCGTGGACGCCTGCGAGGACCCCGAGGCCAAGGAGGTCCTGGGAACGCTGTGCGACCTCTACGTCCTGGACATCGTGGACCGCGACAAGGGGTGGTTCCTCGAGCACAACCGCCTGACGACCGAGCGCACCAAGGCCGCGACCGCCGCCCGCAACCGCCTGTGCACCAAGCTCGCGGGCAAGGCGCGGACCCTGGTGGACGCTTTCGCGATCCCCGAGTTCGTCTTCGACGTCCCGATGCTCACCGACGGCGGGGTGGACGCCCCCATCGAGACCACGTCGGGAGCCGACGAGCGCGGTTGACGGGCCGCTGACCGCAGATCCCGGCCGCCACCGCGGCGCACAGGGCCACCGCGGCCAGCACCGCGGCGGCCGTCCACGCCACGGTGGGGGAACCACCCAGCAGGACCGCGTCGAG
>NZ_JAALEB010000333.1:0-11655 GCF_014145165.1 Dietzia sp. Cai40
GGCCGCCGTCCTCGCCGAGAGCCCCCGGGACCTGGTCGACCGGCTCGGAACCCTCCAGCGACTCTCCGGCACCACCACCAGTGCACTGGACGCCTCGCGTGCCGCCTCGGCGGAGGCCGCCCGCCTCCGCGGGGACGCGCTCGCCGCCTCGGAGATCGCTCGGGCCTCGGCCCGGGACGCCCGGAGTCGGGCTGATGAGCTCGATCGGCGCTCGGAGGAGATGCGGGTGCGGATCGATGAGGTGAGACGTCGTGTCGACGCCCTCTCGGACGCGCAGCGTGCGCTCTGGGCCGGCGGCCCCCTGGTCCCGCCCGGTTACGTCGCCCCCGCGGTCGACGGCGTCAACACGGCGGCGCTGAACGTGGCTCTCACCCGGCTCGGTGCCCCGTATTCCTGGGGGGCGACCGGTGCGGACGAGTTCGACTGTTCGGGCCTCATGGTGTGGGCGTACGCGCAGGAGGGGAAGACGCTCCCGCGGTCCAGTCAGGCGCAGGCGGTGTCGGGCGCGCCCGTCGCGATGGCCGACATCCAACCGGGTGACCTCGTCATCTACTACCCGGGGGCGACACACGTCGGCATGTACGCCGGCGACGGACTGGTGCTGCACGCGTCGACCTATGGGGTCCCGGTCAAACTCGACAAGGTCGACTCGATGCCGATCAGCGGGATCCGTCGGTACTGACGCGGGGACTCCGGGCGGGGCCTCCCCGGACACTGTGGCAGTCTCGGACGTGATGACGAAGACCCTGCTGATCACCAACGACTACCCGCCGCGACCCGGCGGCATCCAGTCGTACCTGGAGACCTATCTGGCGCATCTCGATCCCGAGGACGTGGCGGTCCTCGCCTCGACGTTCCGGGGTAGCGACTCGACCGACTACGACGACTCCCGTCCCTACCTGGTCGAGAGGGTGCCGACGGAGATGCTGCTGCCCACGCCGGAGCTCGCGGTGCGTGCGCGGAGGCTCGCCTCGGACTTCGGGGCGAGCACGGTGTGGTTCGGTGCGGCGGCGCCGCTGGCCGTGATGGCGCCCGTCCTCCGGGAGGGTCCCGTCACCCGGATCGTCGCCAGCACCCACGGTCACGAGGTGGGGTGGTCGATGCTGCCGGGTTCGCGGCAGGTGCTCAGGCTGATCGGGGAGTCCACCGACGCCGTCACCTACGTGAGTGACTACACGAGACGTCGCTTCGCGGCGGCGTTCGGTCCACACGCCCGACTCGTGCACCAGCCCGGAGGCGTCGACACGGCCAGGTTCCGTCCCGATCCCGTGCGGCGTAGGGCGATCCGGGAGCGCTACGGGGTGGCGGACCGGGAGGTGATCGTGTGTCTCTCACGACTCGTCCCGCGCAAGGGTCAGGATGCGCTCATCCGCTCGTTGCCCGAGATCGCCCGCCGCGTTCCGGGAGCGGTCCTCGTCGTCGTCGGGGGTGGTCCGTACCGTCGCACGCTCGAGGGGCTGGCCCGCAGGCACGGGGTGTCCGACCGGGTGATCTTCACCGGTCGGATCCCGGCGGACGAGATCGTCGACCACCACCGGATGGCGGACGTGTTCGCCATGCCGTGCCGCACCCGGGGCGGGGGACTGGACGTGGAGGGGCTGGGGATCGTGTACCTGGAGGCGTCCGCCTGCGGTGTCCCCGTGGTGGCCGGCCGGAGTGGTGGCGCTCCGGAGACCGTCGTGGACGGGAGCACCGGTCTCGTGGTGGACGGGACCTCGGACGGCGAGATCGTCGAGGCCGTGGCCGGTCTGCTCTCGGACCGGCCACGCGCCTCCGCGATGGGCGTCCGCGGACGCTCCTGGGTTCTCGGGTCGTGGCGCTGGGAGGACCTGGCACGCGACATGCGGCGGGTGCTCTCCGGCGACTAACCCCGGCTCGAACCCCGACCCGGCCGTGGGTCAGGCGTAGAGGTCCTCGATCTGGGCCGCGAACTTCTGGTGCACCACGTTCCGCTTGACCTTGAGTGAGGCGGTGAGCTCCCCGGTCTCCTCGGTGAACTGGTCGGGTAGCACGTGGTACTTCTTGATCGCCTCGGAGTGGGAGACGGTCCGGTTGGCCCGGGACAGCGCCTGGTCGAGATGCTCGATCATGTCCGCGTCCCGGAGCAGCTCGTACAGCGAGCCGGTCTTACCGTGGTGGGCCTTCCACCGCTCCAGTGCCTCCGGGTCGAGGGTGAGCAGCACCGAGATGAACGGCTTGCCGTCGCCCACGCACACCGCCTCGGCCACGAGCGGGTCGGCCCGGAGCGCGTCCTCGAGCTGGCTCGGGGCGACGTTCTTGCCCCCGGCGGTGACGATGATCTCCTTCTTGCGACCGGTGATGGTCAGGTAGCCGTCCTCGTCCAGGGACCCGAGGTCCCCGGTCCTGAACCACCCGTCGGAGAACGCCTCGGCGGTGGCGCGCTCGTTACGCCAGTAGCCGGAGGTCACCACCGGGCCGCTCACCTCGACCTCACCGTCAGGTGCGATCCGGACCGCACACCCGGGCAGCGGCTGGCCGACGGTGCCGATACGCATCTGACCGGGGGTGTTGACCGCGATCGCGGCGCACGTCTCGGTGAGGCCGTATCCCTCGAAGATGTTGACACCGATGCCGTCGAAGAAGTGCGTCAGGCGCTCACCGAGGGGCGCCCCACCCGAGATGGCGATCTCACAGCGGCCGCCGAGCGCCGCGACGAGCTTGGCGTAGACGAGCTTGGCGAACAGGGCGTGGCGAAGCCTGAGCAGCGGCCCGACGCGTCCACTGCGGTTGGCCTTGGAGTACGCGACCGCGGTGTCGGTGGCCTTGTCGAACATCCAGGCCTTGACGGTGCCGCCGTCCTGGGCGGTGGCCTGGGCCTTGTTGAAGACCTTCTGGAACACGCGCGGGACGGCCAGGATGTAGTGGGGCTGCATCTCGGAGAACGTGTCCACGAGATTGGTCAGGTCCGACGAGTGGGCGATGCGGACACCCGCGTGGAACCCGGCGTAGGTGATGGCGCGGGCCAGCACGTGGGCCAGGGGCAGGAACATGACGGTGGTCGCGTCCTGGCGGAGGTACTGGTTCAACGGCGTCTCGAGGACCGCGAGGGCCTCGGACATGAAGTTGCGGTGGGTGAGCATGCACCCCTTGGGGCGTCCGGTGGTGCCCGAGGTGTAGATCAACGTCGCGGGGGAGTCGGCGGTCACCCCGGCGCGCCGTTCGTCGAGTACCGCGTCGGGCACCTCGGTCGCACCCGCGGCGAGGGCGTCCAACGCGGGGGTGTCTCCTTCGATCACGAGGACGTCGGGGGCCGCCTCCAGCCCGCTGATCCCCTCGCGGGTGGTGGCGGCGTGGGTCTCCTTCTCGACGATGGCGAGCCGGGCGCCCGAATCCTCCATGATCCACCGGATCTGCTCGGCCGAGGAGCTGTCGTAGACGGGCACCGTGACCGCGCCGGCGGCCCAGATCGCGAAGTCGATCACGTTCCACTCGTATCGGGTCGAGCACAGGAGGGCGACCCTGTCCCCGGCCTGGACGCCTCGGGCGACGAGACCCCGACCCACCACGCGGACCGTCTCGGCGAACTCCCGGTTGGTGACATCCGTCCACCGACCGTCGACCGGCCGCTGGAACGCCACGTTGTCCGGCGTCCGCTCCGCGCGGTCGTAGGCCGCCTGGGCGCAGGACCAGTCGTCGGGGACGGTGAAAGTGGCGGGGGCGGCGACGTATTCGCGCAAAGGGTCCTCCTGGTGGAGACGATCGATGGTCTAATCGCAGTGAGGACACACTATCCCCGGGGCCGGACGGCATCCACGTCACCCGTGTGCCCGGGCGCCGGTCGCCAGGGCGCATCCCGGCCGAAGATATGTGAAGCTGGGGGATATGAGCGAGGACAACGGCGCCCCCGAGGTGTGGCCGACCAGCGACTCCACCGTGATCGACGCGACGGTCGAGGACGTGATGGCCGTCATCTCGGACTTCGACTCGTATCCCGAATGGTCCACGTCGATCCGGGTCGCCGAGGTCCTGTCCGTCGGCGCGGACGGTCGTCCGGACCGGGTCCGGTTCGCCCTGGAGGCGGGCGCGATCGTCGACGACTACGTCCTCGCCTACTCCTGGTCGGCGGACCACAGGGTCGTCGAGTGGAGGCTGGAAAGTTCGGCGCTGCAACGTGCGCAGAAGGGCTCCTATCGCCTCGAACCGGTCGAGGGCGGCACCAGGGTCGACTACGAGCTGGAGATAGAACTCGTGGTGCCGGTGATCGGCCGGCTCCGCGACCGGGCCGAACGGCGGATCCTCTCCGAGGCCCTGCGTGAACTCAAGCGCCGGGCCGAGTCGCGGTGACCGGCGCCAGGGTCGCGATCGTCATGGGGGGCGACCCCCCGGCCAGGTCGGAGGTGACCGCGCAGTTCCTGCTCGACGCGGGCGGAACGGCCCTCATCCTGACCGGGGACCCCGGTGCGGTGGATCCGCGGCTGGACACGACCGACGAGGGGCCCGTGGAGGTCCGTGTCGACGACGCCACCGCGAGACTCGAGTCGTACAGGTCCGGTGCGGTGGATCCGGACGACGACGTGCTCGCGGCGCTGGCCGCCGGAGGGGACGCGCCCCTCGCCGCTGTCCTGGGATGGGAGTACGCCCGGCGGGCGGCCGCCGCGGGAGTGTGGGACGTGGTGGTGGTGGAACTCGACGGTGACCTCGCGGCGGTCCGGAGGATCGCGGCGGCGGGGGAGCTGACCGCGTTCGTGGAGTCGCGCTGGCCCGCGCACGTGCGGTTCGCCTCGATGGCCGCAGGTGACCGCGCGGACGCCCGGACCCGCGAGGCGCACCGACTGTCCCTCCTCGCGGCGGAGGTCTCGACGTTCCTCGCGGGTCCGGTCGAGGTGATGGTGGTCGGGAGCGCTCCGGAGCGGACCGCGGCGCTGGCGGCACTCGCACGCGGGGCGGTCACTCCCTCCGTCTCCCCGGACGGTAGTGGCGGATACCGGGTGGAGTTCCCGGTACCGGCTCGTCCGACCACCCCGCCCTCGGTCGAGGGCGACGGGCTCAGGGTGGTCCTCGACGGTATCCGGACGATGCTGCGGCTTCCCGCGTTGCTCTCCCGGTGCACTCTCGTCGCCTCGCACTTCGACCCCGGGGCGTGCGCCGTGATCGCCAGCTTCGTCCCGGATCCCGAGCTGTGGCCACCGAATCTCGTCCCGTCCGGATTCGCGGACCGATCCGGGTAGTATCCGCTCCGTCAACTCCCCAACGACGGAAGGTCCGGTGACCCAAGTTGCTGTACTGGTTGTTCAAGTACGTGCTGATCGGTCCCTTCCTGAGAGCGACCAGTCGAACCACGACCACGGGGCAGGAGAACTTCCCCGTGAGCGGGGCGGCACTGCTCGTGGGGAACCACTACTCCGTCGGCGACTGGTTGTTCACGGTACTCCTGCTCCCGAGGCGGGTCACCTTCCTGGCCAAGAGCGACTACTTCACCGGCACCGGGATCCGCGGCGTGCTCAGCAGGTGGTTCTTCGCCGGAACCGGTCAGCACCCGATCGATCGCACCAACGCGGACGCCGCTCAGGCCGCACTGAACGCCGGGATGGAGGTGCTCTCGGCCGGGCAGGTCCTGTGCATGTACCCGGAGGGCACCCGCTCACCGGACGGACGGCTCTTCCGCGGTAAGACCGGACCAGCGCGCCTCGCTCTCCGAGCCGGGGTGCCGATCATCCCCGTGGGGGTGATGGGGACGGGTGAGTACGTCCGTAAGATCAGCAGGTTCCGTCGGAGCCCGGTCGAGGTCCGAGTCATGATCGGTGAGCCGCTCGACCTGACCCCGTGGGCCGGGAGAGAAGGCGACCGTGCGGCGGAGCGGGAGATCACCGACGAGTTCATGAGGCGCATCCAGGCGATGACCGGTCAGGAGTACGTCCACGACATCTACGGCGCCGAGATGAAGAAGCGCTACGAGGCGGTGCGCAAGTCGGGACGAAACCTCCTCGACCAGCCTGTCGAGGGGCAGCGCTGACGCCGGTGCGCTATTTCTACGACTGCGAGTTCATCGAGGACGGCACCACCATCGACCTGGTCTCGGTGGGGGTGGTGGCGGAGGACGGACGCGAGTTCTACGCGGTCTCCACGGATTTCGACCAGGCCAAGGCCGGTCCGTGGGTCCGCCGGAACGTCCTGCCCAAACTGCCCAATCCCTCGTCCCCGGCCTGGATGTCGCGGGCGGGGATCCGCGACGGGTTGTACGACTTCGTCACCGCACCGATCTCCGGGCCGGTCGAGTTGTGGGCGTGGATCGGGGCCTATGACCACGTCGCGGTGTGCCAGCTCTGGGGTGACATGACCGAGCTGCCGGCGGCGATGCCGAGGTTCACGCGGGACGTGCGCCAGCTGTGGGAGATGGCCGGGCAACCGGAGCTGCCGCCTCACCCGGGCGGAGCCCACGACGCCCTCGGCGATGCCCGCCATGCGTTCTTGAGATTCCGGGCGATCGCGGCGAAGGCGCCCCACCTGGGTCTCTGAGGTCCGCGCCGGCGGCGGTGGCGTATCCTCGCGGGGTGAGCAACTGGACAGTCGACGTCGACATCGCACAGCTTCCCGACCTCCCCCCGCTCTCGGCGGACCTCGATCGGCTGCTGGCGGACGCCCTGTCGCGACCCGCGCTGCAGCAACCGTCGTGGGATCCCGATCACGCCGCGGCCATGCGCAAGGTCCTCGAGAGCGTGCCGCCCATCTGCGTGGCCTCGGAGGTCGAACACCTCTCGGATCGGCTGGCCGACGTCGCGCACGGTCGCGCGTTCCTGCTCCAGGGCGGGGACTGCGCGGAGACGTTCGAGGCCAACACCGAGCCGCACATCAAGGGCGTGATCCGCACGCTCCTGCAGATGTCCGTCGTCCTGACCTACGGCGCGTCCATGCCGGTGGTGAAGGTCGGCCGGATCGCCGGGCAGTATGCCAAACCGCGCTCCGCCGACAGGGACGCCACCGGCCTGCTCTCCTACCGCGGGGACATGGTCAACGGGCTCGACGCGGACGACACCGCTCGTGAGCACGACGCGTCGCGTCTGGTCCGCGCCTACGCCAACGCCGCCGCGGCCATGAACCTGGTCCGCTCCCTGACGGCCTCGGGGACGGCGGACCTGCACCGCGTGCACGAGTGGAACATGGAGTTCGTCGCCGGGTCGCCGGCCGGCGCGCGCTACGAGGCGCTCGCGGCGGAGGTCGATCGAGGGCTGCGGTTCATGGACGCCTGCGGTGTCTCCGACGAGAACCTGCGGTCGGCGGACATCTTCTCCTCCCACGAGGCGCTGGTGCTCGACTACGAGCGCGCGATGTTGCGCCTGGCCGACGACGGCACGGGCCTCACGGGTGACGCGGAGCAGGGGTTGTACGACCTCTCGGCCCACTTCCTGTGGATCGGGGAGCGGACCCGTGGGATCGACGACGCCCACGTGGCGTTCGCCTCACTCATCGAGAACCCGATCGGACTGAAGATCGGCCCCTCGACCACCCCGGAACTCGCGGTGGAGTACGTGGAGAAGCTCGATCCGCGCAATCGTCCGGGACGCCTGACCCTGGTCTCCCGCATGGGCAACGACAAGGTCAGGGACGCGCTCCCGCCGATCGTGCAGGCCGTCGAGGCCTCGGGACACAAGGTCATCTGGCAGTGCGACCCGATGCACGGCAACACCCATTCCACGTCGAACGGTTACAAGACCCGCCACTTCGACCGGATCATCGACGAGGTCCAGGGCTTCTTCGAGGTTCATCACGCCCTCGGCTCGCACCCGGGCGGCATCCACATCGAGCTCACGGGTGAGGACGTCACCGAGTGCCTCGGGGGCGCCCAGGACATCTCCGACCTCGATCTGGCCGGGCGGTACGAGACCGCGTGCGACCCGAGGCTCAACACCCAGCAGTCGCTGGAGTTGGCCTACCTGGTGGCGGAGATGCTCCGCAACTGAGCCGCGGCGTCGCGGGGACGGCCGGGCCCCGGGGACACTCGCCTCGCGGGGACGGCCGGGCCCCCGGGGCCGCCCGGTCGGCGTCAGCCCAGTGCGTCGATCTCGACCCCGCTGCCCCGTGCCACGACCCGCCCGGGCAGGGGGTTCTGGCCGTAGACGATCCCGCCCGGTGACCCCGTGTCGATGGTGGGGTTGAGCCCCGCGTCCCGGAGAGTCTGCTGGGCGTCCGATGCCCGGGCCCCCAGGACCACGGGGACGGTCACCGCGTTCGACGGGACGACCCGCAGCACGGCGTTCGCGGGGTCGAGTCGCCGGCCGGCGGTCGGGTCGGTGCTGACCACCCGGCCATCGGAGATCCGGCGGTCGGTCACGGGTGCCTCGCGGACGATGGTGAACCCGGCCCTGCTGAGTACGTCCGTCGCCTCGTCCAGCGGCACGTCCCTGATGTCGGGGACGGTGAGGGCGTTGGAGACCAGCAGCGTCACCCCGTCTCCGCGGGCGACGTCCGATCCGGTGTCCGGGTCGGTGCCCACGGCCAGCCCGCCGTCCACCTCGTCGTCGTAGACCCGTCTGACCTGCGAGACGGTGAGCCCGGATCCCTCCAGCGCGGCCCGTGCCTGCTCCTCCTCGAGGCCCGCCACATCGGGGACCCTCACCGGCGCGGGCCCCGAACTCGTCACCATCGACACCCTGGTCCCCACGTCGACGGTCGTCCCGGGCCGCGGTTCCAGGGCCACCACCTGACCGACCGGGACCGAGTCGGAGTGCTCGGTCCCGCCACGGACCGGTTCGAGGGAGTTCTCCCGCAGGAGTGCGGAGACGGTGTCGACGTCGCGTCCGGCACCCACCTCGGGCACGACCGGGCGGCCCACGGAGACCAGGACCGCGACCGTCTCGCCCCGGGGCACCCGGGCCCCGGCCTCGGGGTCGGTCCCGACCAGTCCCGCCCGGGGGACGTCGTTACTGAACGCGTCGCGGGTGGAGGCGGACAACCCCACCTCGTTCACGGCCTCGGTCGCCTGGCCCACCGACATGCCCTGGACCGCGGGGACGGTGACGAAACGGCCGGACCCGAGCCACCATCCGGCGACGGCCAGGGCGATGGCGACCGCCAGCACGACCACCAGCCACAGCAGACCGAGCCTGCGTCGAGGGCGGACGGGCGCCCGGTCCGACACCGGTTCCACCTCCCCTCGGGCGTAGGACTCCTCGGCGACGGGGGGCGGCGGGACCGCGTCGAGTCCCACCCTCGTGTGCATCCGTGTGGGGACGGGGCCGTCACCGTGGCCGAGCGCCTCGCCGCTCTCGCGATCGGCGGCGTCGAACTCCGTGGCACCGCCGGGCGCCGATCGCGCCGCGGCGGCGCGGGCCCGGGACCAGGACGACTGGTGGGGCGCCGGGACGACATAGGTGGGGAAGCGTCCGATCTCGGCCGCCCGGTCCAGGTCGTCGAGCATCTCCCCGGCATCCTGGTAGCGGTCCTCGCGGCTGCGTCGGGTCGCCCGGAGGATCAGGTGGTCGAGGTCCTCCGCCACGGAATCGGACTGGTCGGAGGGCGCCGGGACGTCGGTGTCCAGGCGCCGGTAGGCCACGGCGATCGAGTTGTCCCCGTTGAACGGGGGCTCGCCGGTGAGCATCTCGTAGGCGAGCACCCCCAGGGAGTACAGGTCGGAGCGCCCGTCGGTGTCGGCGCCGGAGATCTGCTCGGGGGAGAGGTAGGCGGCGGTGCCCATCACCACGCTCCGCGAGGTCGCCCTCGACTCGGCCACCGCACGGACGAGACCGAAGTCGGCGAGTTTGACCGCCCCGGTGGTGGAGATGAGGACGTTCTCTGGCTTGATGTCGCGGTGGACCAGCCCGGCCTCGTGGGCCTCGCGGAGTGCGCCGAGGAGGGGGCGGAGCACGGCGGCGGCGGCGTACGGGGGCATGGGTCCGCGCTCGTCCAGTAGTTCGCGCAGCGTGCCGCCCGGGACCAACTCCATCACGAGGAAGGCTGTGTCCCCCTCGACCCCCTGGTCGAAGACCTGGACGATGCCGGGGTCGGAGAGCCGCGCGACCGAGCGCGCCTCGAGGGTGAACCGGTCGACGAAGGCGCGATCGCCGGCGAGGGCGGGGTCCAACAGCTTGACGGCGACGTGGCGGTCCAACCGCTCGTCGGTGGCGAGGTGCACGATCGACATCCCGCCGCGTGCGATCACGGCGTCGAGCCGGTAGCGCCCGTCGAGCACGGTGCCCGGCCCTGGTAGCTGCCCGTCGTGAGTGGTCATGGAGTCCATTCTGCCCGTCGGCGTCCCGATCTCGGTATGCAACCGTGCCGTGCGCCCCGCGGTGGTGACCGCCGGGCCCCGCTGGGACTAACGTGGTGGCCGTGAGTACCGTTCCGCACTGCGATGACGTCCTGCCCGGGGACGTCGAGACGATCAATCTGCCCGAGGTGTCGCGGCGACTGGGCATCCCGGTCACCCGTGTGCACGACCTCCTCCGTGAGGGGGGGTTGATCGCCGTCCGACGTGCCGGGGTGGTGGTGGTCCCCGCGGTGTTCCTGGACGACGACGACGAGGTGGCGCGTTTCCTGCCCGGACTCGTCTCGGTTCTCCGTGACGGGGGTTACCGCGACGAGGAGATCCTGCGGTGGCTCTTCACGGAGGACGACAGCCTGCCGGGTCGCCCCGCGGACGCGCTCCACGGTCATCGCGCGCGGGAGGTCATCCGGCGCGCTCAGGCGATGGCGTTCTGACCCTTCCGGTGGCCCGCCACCACCACCAGGCCACCGCCAGTGAGGCGAGCACCGCGATCCCGGAGAGCACGGGGCTGTAGAGGCTGGTCGATCCGTTCGGACCTATCGCCATCACCAGGAACACGGTCATCCCGACCGCTGCCGTGGTGGCCCGGGGCCCCGGCCTCGCCAGCATCCAGAACGCGGCCACCCAGACGTAGTACCAGGGCCAGGCCAGCGAGTTGAGCACGACGAAGGCCAGCAACGCCAGCATGATGCCGCGGAGCGCCGTCATCCGGTCCCGGCGATGACGCCACCACACGGCCACCAGGACCACGGCGAGGACCACCCGCCCGACCTGCCGGGACACCGCGAGCACGTCCTCGAACCCGGGTGAGTCGGTGACCGCGTGGAACAGGTGCGCTGCCGCGGTCGGTGCGCTGAGGTAGTTGATCACCCTGTCGGACACGGCGATCGCGTCGAACCACCCGATCCCGGTACCGGAGGCGACGGTGGCCAGCCCGAGGACGGCCACCGCGATGGCGGCGGCCAGTGCCGTGTCCCCGAGGGCCCGGACCACCGGTCTGGTGACCGAGGGGTCCTCGCGCCGCCGGGTCAGCGCGATCCACAGCAGGAACGGGGCGACGATCACCGCGGTGGCCTTGAACGCCACCGCGATCCCGATCGCCGCGCCCGCCCACGCCCGGCGACCGTCGAGGGCCAGGACGACCGCCCCGAGGCAGGCGACGAGCGGGAAGATCTCGTTGTGCAGCCCGCCCGCCAGATGGATCACCGACAGCGGCGACGCGCACGCCAGCCAGACCGCGGCCCCCGCGTCCACCCCGGTCCGGCGGGCCGCCGTCACCAGCACCACGGTCAGTGCGGCCAGTGCCACCAACACCGCCACGCGCAGGACGACGATCCCCACCGCGGGGTGCCCGCCGGACACGGCCACCACGATCCTCATGAGGAGCAGGTGGAGCGGGCCGTAGGGAGTGGCGGTCGACCGCCAGTCGGGGC
>NZ_JAALEB010000334.1:0-9364 GCF_014145165.1 Dietzia sp. Cai40
CGGTGAAGGGTCCCGGGTTGGCTTCGGGGCCGACCTCGTAGGGATCGACCCCCGCGGCGGTCATCGCCCCCTGCGCGAGGTACGACCACGCGTCGCGGCTGAACATCGGCACCGCGGGCAGTGACGGGAGCGACCACAACGCGGTGGCCCAGACCGCGTCTCGCGTGGGGAGTCGGCCCGACACCGCCCGCGGGCCCAGTGCCAGCCAGGCGGTGAACAGCAGGGCCACGCCGATCCAGCACAGCGTCAGGGCCAGGACCTCGCCGTGGCCGAAGGTGAACCCGAGCAGACCCACGGCGGCGGCGGGCCCCCCGTCCACCGGGAGGGCGCCGGCACCGAAGCCGCCGAGGGTCAGGAGTGCGGACCCGAGCATCCCGCGGTACAGGGCGGGACCCGAGGGGCCGGACAGGGCGGAGCGGGCGGAGGAGGTGAGGGACCCGGCCACCACGGCGGCGCGAGACCGCGCCGACGGATCCGACGAGGTGGGCGTGACGGCCCCCGGGGCCGGGCCCGGTGCCATCGTCACGCCCGACGACGGGTGGCGGCCTCGGCCAGGTCGCGCAGGGTGACCCGGCCGTGCTCGCTCACCGCGTCCGAACCGATCGCGTCCAGGGCCCGCACGGTCAGGGTGTCGATCTCCGCCTCGACGGAGGCGACCGCCCCCGAGTCCACGAGGATCCGGCGAGCCCGCTCGAGGTCGTCGGACTCGAGGTCGGTGCCCAGGACCGAGAGCAGGAAATCCGAGTCCCCGGTCGGTGCCAGGGCGGTCGCCCTGGCCAACAGGAGGGTGCGCTTGCCCTCACGGAGGTCGTCCCCGGACGGCTTGCCCGTGACCTCGGGGTCACCGAACACACCGAGCATGTCATCGCGGAGTTGGAAGGCCTGCCCCACGGCCACACCGAACTCGCGGAGCGCCGCGACGGTGTCGGCGCCGGCCCCGGCGAGCTCGGCACCGATGTGGAGCGGCCGCTCGACGGTGTACGCCGCGGTCTTGAACCGGTTGATCCGGGCCGGCGTCAGCTCGTCCGTCGCACCGGAGGATTCCGCGAGGATGTCGAGCATCTGACCCGAGAGCACCTCGGTCTTCATCGCGTACCAGGGCGCGAGCGCCCGGCCGAGTGCGGCCGGATCCGCGCCCGAGGTCACGAACATCTCGTCCGCCCAGGTCAGGGCCAGGTCTCCGACGAGGATCGCCTGCGAGACCCCGTACCGGGCGGGGTCCCCGGACCATCCCAGTCCCCGGTGGGCCGCCTCGATCGAGCGATGGACGGTGGGTCGGCCGCGACGGGTGTCGGAGGCGTCCACGATGTCGTCGTGGATGAGGGCGCACGCCTGGATCAGCTCGAGTGCCGCGCAGGCGGTGACGATCTCGTCCGGGACGACGGCGTCCGCCGGGTTCACCGCCGACCATCCCGCCAGGCCGAACCGGGGCCGCATCCGTTTGCCACCACTGAGGACGAAGTCCGCGAGCAGGCCCGCCAGGGTGTCGACCCGATCGTCGACCCCTGACACGACCCGGCGCCGTCCGTCGAGATGGCGGCGGAGGGCGCCGAGGATCCGCTCTCCGTCGTCTGGACGAGTCGCCGTGACCACGGTCACCATCCCTTCCGGGCGCCGCCGCCCGGCAGCCCTCGATACCGTGATCCTAGTCGCCGGGCGGAGGTCGGCACCGACGCGTGTCGGGCTACCCTGGTCCGGTGACCCAGCTACCCGACATCGACCCAGCGGGCGGCGACCGACACCCGAGCATCGTGGACCGGATCGCCTCGTCGAGCACCCCCAGGGTGCCCTTCTCCGTCGAGTTCTACCCACCCCGGGACGAGGCCGCGGAGGCACGTCTCTGGCGGGCCGCCTCCGTCTTCTCCGAACTGGGTGCGGCGTTCGTGTCCGTCACCTACGGGGCCGGCGGGTCCACCCGTGACCGGACGGTCAGGGTCGTCGAGAGGGTCGTCAGCGAGACCGACCTGGTGCCCATCGCCCACCTGACGGCCGTGGGGCACACGATCGCCGAACTGCGCGAGATGATCCAGATGTACGCCGACGTCGGTGTCACCAACATCCTCGCCCTCCGGGGGGACCCCCCCGGGGACCCGTTGGGTGACTGGACCCCGCACCCCGAGGGTCTGCACTACGCGGAGGAGCTCGTGCGACTGATCCACGAGGTCGGGGACTTCCACGTGGGTGTCGCGTCCTTCCCGGAGGGGCACTACCGGGCGCGGGACCTGGACCACGACACCGAGATCCTGCTCAACAAACTGCGCGCCGGCGCCGAGTACTCGATCACGCAGATGTTCTGGGACGTGGAACACTACCTGCGTCTCCGGGACCGTCTCGCGGTCGCGGACCCGGAGCAGGCGGCCAAGCCGATCATCCCCGGGCTCATGCCCGTGACGAGCCTCCGTCAGGTCCGCCGGATGGTGGAGCTGTCGGGGTGCGCCCTCCCGGACGGCCTGTCCGACCGGTTGCGCGCGGCGGCGGGTGACGGGCCAGAGGAGGACCGTGCCGCGGTCCGCGAGGTGGGGATCGAGTTCGCCACCGAACTCTGTGAGCGTCTGATCGGCGAGGGCGTGCCCTGCCTGCACTTCAACACCCTCAACTTCTCCCGTGCCACGCATGAGGTGTTGGCCAACCTGTCGATGGTCCCGTCCCCGGGGGTCGGGGCGACCAGGTCCTGACGCGGTGCTCCCGCGGTCCGTGCGCCCTACCGGCTCCCCGTGAGGTCAGCGTACGAGTCGGTCCGACCGGGCCCGCGAGGTCCGGGCGGCCAGGATCGTCCCGATCGACACCAGTAGAGAGGCGCCTATCCCGACGATCATCCACACCGCGAAACCGCGGGTCGCCGGATCCGGGTAGGACGAGGACGCCTGCATCCGGGTGATGGACCCCGGCGCCGGTGTCCAGCTCACGGAGTTACCCCCACCCAGCGTGCCGTTCGTCTCCCCGATGCGGTTGGGGAACGTGAGGTCCACCCGGGTGGACGCGGAATCCGCCCGGTCCGCCGGTATTCCGGAGAGGTCCACCGAGCCGGTGAAGGACACCGTGTCGCCGCTCCGGCGGAAACCCAGGGTGTACGGCCTCGCGCCCTCGACCTCGATGGCCAGCGAGAGCGCGTCGACCTCTGCGAAGGTCAACTGGGTGAAGTAGATCTCCCTGCCGGTGAAGCCGTCCGCGGAGTAGGCGGTGATCCGCACCTTCTGCTCGAGGCCGGACGGAGTGGACAGCCGGTCCAGGGCGGCCGCCTGTGCCGGCTGGTCGCCGGCGACCAGGATGCGACCCGAGACGGTGTCGTCCTTCCGCACACTCATCTGGGCGTTCAGCTGGAGACACCCGGTGAGGACGAACAGCATCGTCACCAGGGCGGTGACGCCCGTGATCCGGCGACGCGCGGGGGAGTGTGCGGCCGTCACGGGGCTGGTCGCGGTGGTGCTCGGTTCGATCACGGTCGTCATTGTGCCCGCGTGCGGCGCCGACGCCGCGTCGACGTGCCGAGTCGGCGACCGACGAGCCGCGCCACCGTCCTCCCGCTGGTGCCGATGACACCCCCGCCGGGATGGGTGGAGGCGCCCGCGAGGAACACGCCGTCGGCGCCGGGGACGGTGTGCCCGGCCAGATCCGGGTGGGGCCGCATGGGGAGCATCTGATCGAGCGACATCTCCACGTGCATCACGTTGCCGCCGATCAGGCCGAGTTCGGTCTCCAGGTCCTCCGGTGTCTGGACGTGACGGTGGACGATCGAGTCGGTGAGCCCGGGGGCGAACCGCTCCGCGGCCGCGATGATCCGGTCCGCCTCACCCGGACCCGCCTGTGACCAGGAGCGCCCGTCCGCCAGGTGCCGCGGGTGCCACTGCGACCACAGTGTCAGTTCGTGCCGACCCGCCGGCGCCAGCGAGGGGTCGAGCGAACTGAAGCTCATGGCGAGGACGGCGGGATCGGCGTCGAGCCCGCCGGCCGCGGCGACCCCGTACCGGTGGTCGAGTCGACGGCGGTCCGTCACCAGCAACTGCAGACCGTGCGCACTGGTGGTCGTGGGCACACCCGGGTACCGGGGCAGATCCGTCGTACCCAGCCGGACGACCATCCCCAGCCCGAACCCCGGACGGATCCTGCGGCGCCAGGCCTCGAGGCCCGCCGCGGGGAGTTCGTGGGCCAGGAGGTCCAGCGTGGTGTGGACGTGACAGGCCGCGACGACGGCCGAGCAGTGCAACGACGGGCCCCCCGCGGTATCCACCCGCCAACCGGCCCCCGAGCGGCGGATCGCCGTCGCTCCGGCACCCGCCGTGACCGATCCGCCGCCGGCCCGGACGGCGGAGACGAGAGCGTCGGCGAGAGCGCCCGACCCGCCGATCGCACGGCCGGGAGGGGTCTGGTGCATGAGCGCGGCGAAGCCGATCATCGGCGCGGTGCCGGGATGGGACATCGGCGGCCCGGACTGTGCGCCGAACCAGGACAGGGCGGCCTTGAGTCGCTCGGACGTGAAGGTCTGGTCGAGCAGCGCATCCCCGGAGGACAGGAAGGTCTGGACCGTGCCGAAGGGATCCCGGAGATCGTCGCGTCCGAGGAACGCGGAACCCAGGCGCGGAGCCGTGGGGCGAACGCTGAACCCCTTCATCATCCGCCCGGCGAGGACCTCCCACCGGCGGACGAACCCGCGGTAGGCGTCGGCGTCCGCCCGCCCGCAGGCGGCGGCGATGCTCGCACAGGTCTCGTCGAGGTCGCGGTGGAAGACGAGGGGCGGGGCGTCGCTGCCCGGCGGGGCGGGGGCGAAACCCCAGGGGTCACAGTCCACGTACCTCAGCCCGTGGGCGGCCAGGTCCAGTTCCTCCGGGATGCCGGTGTGCCGGATCATCAGGTGGGCCGACGAGCCACGATCCGTGCGGTGCCCGGGGTAGCGCTCGACAGTGGAGGTGGCGCCGCCCAGGACGGTGTCCTTCTCCACCACGTGGACGTCGAGCCCTGCCCGCGCGAGATAGGCGGCGCAGACCAGGCCGTTGTGACCGGAACCGATCACCACGACGTCATGACTGTTGTTCACGCGGGCCTCCGTGTTGGGTGAGGGGGAGCGACCGCGAGAGTACGGCGAACGGCCTGGCGTCGCCTTCGAACCTGTAGGCCCTGAGCACATCCGAGAAGCCCATCGACCGGTACAACCGCCACGCCCCGTTGGCCTCGTCGGGGACCTCGGGGGTCGAGAGCAACACGGATCCCTCCGTGCGACCGGACAGGAACCTGCGGAGCAACTCAGTGCCTATGCCGTGCCCCTGGTAGCGGGGGGAGACGTGGAGCTCCGTCAACTCGACGTAGTCCGTCGGCAGGCGCTGATCCTGTTCTCGCAGCCCTCGCGCGACCTGCTCGTACCACCACTGGCCGGGTGAGCCCCGGTAGCCGTAACAGATGGCGACCAGGGGCCCACGGGCGTGACCGAGAAGGCGCCGACGCGGCGCCTCGAAGGCCGCGACCCCGGACCAGCCCTCCCGGTGGCTGTGCTCCATCCACGCGGGGGCGCGGGATCGGATCACCTGGGACGGGTACCCCATGGCGTCGACGTAGACACCGAGCGCCTCCGGCAGTCGGTCACGGAACTCCCCGGCGTCCAGGCTGGTGATCACGGTGTCCATCCACCCCATCTCATCACGTGCGCGCGTTCACGACCTCCAGTTGTGTCGTACCCCGCCGATACCGTGGGGTCCAGAAGGGGAGGTGCAGCGGAGATGGCGTCGAGAACCGCAGTTCGTGCGCCGGGCGGGGGTGGCCTCGGGTCCCTCGGTCGGGCAGGTCGTGCCGAGGTCCACCGGGGCCGGGCGCTGGCCGCGTCGTCACCCGCCGAGCGGTTTCTCGAGTCCTACCGGGCGGCGCGTTCGGCGGCGGCGGCGCTCCTGTCCCCGGGGCCGCGTCGCAGGGGCCCGTCCGATGTGTGGCACCGGCTCGCCGCAGAGGTTCCCGAGCTGGCGGAATGGGCCTCCGCCTTCGGCGGTTACTCGGCCCTCGCGGCCGCCGTGGAGGACGGGCTCCCCCGAACGGTCACACCCCGCATGGCGGATGACTTCCTCTGGGCTGTCGGTCGTTTCCTCGACCTGGTCGACGAGCGGCTGGGAGTACTGGGTCCGGCGGCGTGAGGTCGAGGACGCCCTGTGGACCGGGCTTCTGCCGCGTACTCGGAATCCCGGTGGTCACCACCGCGTCGCGCTCGTATGATGGAGTCAACCCTTGACCGGCTGATCCCCGTAGACGGTCGACGTCACACGGCCGAGCCGGCCGAGCTCGTAACCGCGAGCGTTCTAAGGAGGTCGAAGTGCCCCTGTCAGAGCACGAGCAGCGCATGCTCGACGAGATCGAGAATGCGCTCTACGCCGACGACCCCAAGTTCGCGTCGTCTGTTCGAAAGACCGGTGGGACCGGTGGCCGCCGTCCTGCCGGGCTGGTGGTGATCCTCGGTCTCGTGGGGGTCGCGCTCCTCGTGGGCGGGTTGGCACTCGACTTCAAACCGGGCGGGTTTCCCGTCCTCAGTCTCGTGGGTTTCCTAGTGATGTTCGCGGCGGGTGTGCTCGCCATGCGCGCGGTGCCGTCCAAGGCGTCCTCGTCGGCCGGTTCCGCGGGCGGAGCCCGGGTGCCGGGTACGGGTAAGGCGTCCACCAAGGGGGCCGAGGGCCAGAGCTACTCCTCGCGCATGGAGGATCGCTTCCGCCGTCGCTTCGAGCAGTAGCCAGAACGACTGATCACGTCCCGGGAGGGGCGAGCGCATCCGCGCTCGCCCCTCCCGCCTATTTCGGCGGCGAGCGTCTCGGCCGCGTGGGAACTCGGTGATGCCGGATCGCCCTGCGGCGGCGCGCCCCACCGTGCGCCCCCCGGCTCTCCACTTCGCCCCACCGGGAGCCCATCATTCGCCCCTAGGGTGTGAAATAGTCACAGAAACCACATCTGTTCGCCGACTGTGGCCGTCTCCGGCATGACTCACGGCGGGTTCTCCAGCTGGTCACGGGTCGGCAGCGTGCTCTGAACTGCAGAGATGTAAGTCGGTGGGGAGAAGTGGGGCACAGGCCTTGTTTGTGGGGCGTTGTGGGGTACAGTGGGGGACGCGAGGAGCTCGAAGGGGCCTGAACCCAGGAGGTGGCGGGTGACCGACACCGATCCCACCGACTCCGAGCGTGAACGAGCCTTCGTCGGGTACGGGACGCACCGTCCCAAGCTCGACGACAAGGGGCGGCTGACGATCCCCGCCAGATTCAGGCCTGGCCTGGCCGACGGGGTGGTCGTGTGTGGGTGGTTCACCAACACGCTCTCGGTCTTCCCGGAACGCGAGTTCGACGCGTTGGTCAGAAAGGTCCGGCCGACCGCCAACCTCAGTGAGAGGCACATGGCGTTCTTCCGGCTCCTGGTGAGCGGCGCGGAGGTCCAACAACTCGATTCGCAGGGACGGGTCTCCATTCCGGCGAGTCAGCGGAACTACGCGGGCCTCGGCAAGGACTGCGTGGTCAACGGCCTCGGAGAGCGTCTCGAAGTCTGGGACGCCGAGGCCTGGGACCGCTACAGCGCGGAGAACCTCCCCGTGTTCTCCGAGATGGAGGGCACCTCGCTGGGGATCGAGTTCTGATCCCCGGGACGGACCAGCACGACGGAACGACAGCACGACAGCACGACGGACGGAGCCCCCCGGCCCCTGCCCGGCACCACCCTGACGTACTTCCCCAACGCCAGGTGGGTACCGGACGGGGACCAGGGGGCTCCACCACAACCGGAGCACCGATGACATCCGGACGCGAGGGAGGCGACATGGCGGAAGAGCCCGACTCCGACCGCGCGGCTGCCCGGTCCGGTCACATCCCAGTATTCCTCGACCGCACCCTCGAACTCTTCCGGCCCGTCGTCGACTCCGCGGCCGCGGAAGGCCGTCGCCCGGTGATCGTGGACGGCACGCTGGGTCTGGGCGGTCACACCTCGCGTCTCCTCGCCGAGTTCGACGACCTGAGGGTGGTCGGGGTCGACCGCGACCCCGAGGCCCTCGAGATCGCCACCCGCAGACTCACCGCCTACCGGGACCGGTTCACTCCCGTGCACGCCCGCTTCGACGACTTCGATTTGATCGTGGACAGCCTCCCCGAGGACGCGAGGGACGCGGCCGGCCCGGCGATCGACGGCGTGCTGCTGGACTTCGGGGTCTCCTCGATGCAGCTCGACGTGGCCGAGCGCGGTTTCGCGTACTCGGTCGACTCCCCGCTGGACATGAGGATGGACCCCACCACCGGCCCGACCGCCGCCGACATCCTGGCGGACTACCCGCGTGACGACCTCGCCAGGATCTTCCGCGTCTACGGCGAGGAGCGGTTCGCGCGTCAGATCGCCTCCGCGATCGTGCGTCGCCGTGAGACAGATCCGGTCGCCTCCAGCGCCCAGCTCGTCGAGCTGCTCTACGACACCATCCCGCAGGGCGCCCGCCGCACCGGTGGGCATCCGGGCAAACGTGTCTTCCAGGCGCTGCGCATCGAGGTCAACGCCGAGCTCGAGGCCGTGGAGAACGCGGTCCCCGGGTACCTCGACCTGCTGAGGGGTGACGGGCGGGCGGTGTTCATGGCGTACCACTCGCTCGAGGACAAGATCGTCAAGCGGGAACTGACCACCCGGACCGCCTCGCGCACCCCGGCGGGTCTGCCGGTGGAACTGCCCGGACACGGTCCCGAGTTCGAGGCCGTGACCCGCGGTGCGGAGAAGGCCTCACAGTCCGAGATCGATCACAACCCGCGCTCGGCCTCGGTCCGGGTGCGCTGCGTCCGGCGTATCGACGGGAGAACCCCATGACGAGCACGATCGACACGTCGGATCCCGCCGACGACCTCGACACCCGGCGCGGCACCACCACCGAGGGCGCCGAGCCGGTCAGAGGCGTCGGGGCCGTGGGCCTGCGCCGGAAGCCGGTCACCCGCTCTGTCCGGGGCCGCCGGACGGTGGTCGTCCCCGCGGAACGGCTGAGTCCCGCCGACCTCGCGGGGAGGATCCCCTTCGTCGTCGTCATGCTCCTCCTCATCGGTACCGGCGTCGGCGGCACGCTCCTGCTGTCCGCGCAGACCACCCAGGACACCTACAACCTCAAGAACGCGCGTGACGCAAACGTCCAGCTCGTCGAACGCATGGAGGCCCTCCAGGCGTCCAACGAGCGCGCCCGGTCGGCGGAGGTCCTGGCCCAGCGCGCCGAGAAGCTCGGGATGGTCGGGGTCGCCAGCGCGCCGATCCTCACCAGGGGTTCGGACGGCGTGATCGAGGTGGTCGGCGAGCCCGAGGCGAAGCTCGGCGCGCCGGTCAAGCCGCTACAGCCGGCTCCGGTAGCGTCCGAACCGTCGACGTCGCCCGACCGGGGCGGATTCGACGCACCGCC
>NZ_JAALEB010000335.1:0-1205 GCF_014145165.1 Dietzia sp. Cai40
CACGCGCTCCCGGGCGGCGACGATCCGCTCGCGCAGGGCCAGCTCGTCCGCCGCGAACGTGGCGGAGAAGCCCTCCGGGTCGGAGTCGAAGGCGACCCGGCGGCGGATCACCTCGGCCCGCAGCGCCGCCTCGCGCGGGGCGGACACCTCGACGGTGAGGCCGAAGCGGTCGAGAAGCTGGGGCCGGAGTTCGCCCTCCTCGGGGTTCATGGTGCCGATCAGGACGAAGCGGGCGGCGTGCTCCACCGACACCCCGTCCCGCTCGACGGTCACCCGGCCCATGGCGGCGGCGTCGAGGAGCTGGTCCACCACGTGATCGTGGAGCAGGTTGACCTCGTCCACGTACAGCAGTCCGCGGTGCGCCCGGGCCAGCAGGCCGGGCTCGAACGCGGTGACGCCCTCGCTCAGGGCCTTCTCCAGGTGCAGCGAGCCGGCGATGCGGTCCTCGGTCGCGCCGATCGGCAGCTCCACCAGACGGACCGGCCGGTGCTCGGTGGGCGCGTCGTGGGGGATCGGTCCGTCGGGGGTGTCGGTGCCGCGGTCGGACGGGGCGCTGGAGAACCTGTCACCGGCCACGACCTCGATCTGCGGCAGGATCCCGGCGAGCGCGCGCACCATCGTGGACTTGGCGGTGCCCTTCTCGCCGCGGATCAACACACCGCCGACCGACGGCGAGACCGCGTTCAACAGGAGGGCCAGCGCCATGTCGTCGGAACCGACGACGGCGCTGAAGGGGTAGTGCAGTGGCATGGGGGCTCCCGCTCTCGTCTGCCAGGCTGGTCAGCGCGAGGCCGGTCTCCGGACTTCCCGGCTCATCTCGGGCGATAGCGCTGGACGCGTTCGCCTCAGAGGCCGAGTTACCGTAGCGGGCCCTGTGCCGGATTCTCACCGGCTTCCCTGATTCTCCCCTCCGCACCGCCTGGGGCGGGTCGTGGGGCACCTCGTGCTGTTGGGGTGTAGTTGTCTCTCCTGGCCGAGGCTACCCAGCGCCCTCGCGTTCCGGGCGGTCGGGCTCGGCGGGCGGGTTCGACGGTAGGGTTCCGCGTCATGAACGGACAGGTGGTCGTGGTGGGGATCGGCGGTGACGGCTGGGCCGGCCTCGACGAGGCCCGTCGCCGCGCCGTCCTGGGCGCCGACGTCCTGCTGGGCGGGGAGCGGCACCTGGCGATGCTGCCCCCCGAGGTCACCGCCGAGCGCGAGCCGTG
>NZ_JAALEB010000336.1:0-11806 GCF_014145165.1 Dietzia sp. Cai40
GGTGTCCGATCCCGTGGCCGTGACCCACGTTCGCCTGCGGATAATCCCGGACGGCGGTGTCGCGCGGCTGCGGGTCCACGGTGAGCCGACACCCGACCCCGCGTTCCTTCGCGGAACCGTCGACCTGGCGGCCGCCGAGAACGGGGGACGGGTGGTCGACTGCTCGGACCTGTTCTACTCCTCGCCGTCCAACATCATCGCCCCAGGCCGCTCCCGCGTCATGGGCGAAGGCTGGGAGAACGCCCGGCGGCGCGACGGGGGCAACGACCACGTCACAGTGGGCCTCGCCGGTCAGGGGACCGTCGACCACGTGGAGATCGACACCTCCTACTACATCGGCAATGCCCCGGGGATGGCGTCGCTTCGTGGGATCGCTCGCGCGGACGACCTCGAACACCCCGACCGGTGGGTGGACCTCGTCCCGCGTACGCCGCTGCAACCGGACTGTCGACACCGATTCCTGGTGGGACCCGGGTCGGGGTCTCGGCCGGGAGACGAGTCGGGCGCGGCGGAACCGGTGCGGTTCGTCCGACTCGACGTGTTCCCGGACGGAGGTATCGCTCGTCTGCGCGTTCACGGAAGGCTGAGTTCCGAGGCACTCGTCCTGTTCGCCGCACGGGTCGCCCGAGCCCGGCACGCCCAAGCCCGGCACACCGGGCTCATGCACTCGTAACACGGTCGAAAAGCCGTGCTGCCAGACTCGGCCTCGACACCACGATGGTGCGGTCGGCCCCGCCGATCCGACCGCCGGGTCCCACGGTCCGGCGGTCGAGTCATCAGTCAGGCATCGCCGTGGTGTCCGCCCGGGCACAGGACCCGGGTGGGCCCGCGACATCGACCCGGGCCCGCTGAGCCCGGGAGATCCACCGCCATGACCTCCGTCACCACCGACTCCGTGAGCACCGAACCCGGGACCACCGAACCCGGGACCGGGGCCCGGACCTCCCGCCGCCTGCCCGACGCGGACGTCCGACTGGCGACCCTCCGGGCCCGTGTGCACGAGGACATCTCCGCCACCAGCCATGCCCGCGACTGGATCCCCCGCGTCCCCGGGTCCACCGAACTCGACGTCCTGGTGATCGGCGGCGGGCAGGCCGGTCTGGGCACGGCGTTCGCACTGCAGCGCCAGCGGATCGACCGCGTCCTGGTGGTGGACGACGGTCCGGAGCACGAGGTGGGCTGTTGGGACCGCTACGCCCGCATGCACACCCTGCGCAGCCCCAAGCACATGAGGGGTATCGAATTCGACGTCCCGTCCCTCCACTTCCGGCGCTGGTTCGAGGCCGTCTACGGAGAGGCCGCCTGGGCCGCCGTCGAACTCATTCCCCGCCTGGACTGGAACGACTACCTGCGCTGGTACCGGGAGGTCACGGGTGTCCGCGTCCACCATCGGACCCGGGTGACCGCGATCCACCGCCCCGCCACCCCGGACGGGCCGTTCTCCGTGGAACTGCGCGGCCCGGAGGGACAGGAGACCACGCTGACCGCCAGGCGCATCGTCTGCGCGCTCGGGCTCGCGGGCGGGGGCGGGGTGCGCGTGCCGGAGTTCATCTCCTCTCTGCCCCGCGAACGCTGGTTCCACACGGAGGACCCGATCGACTTCACCGCATTGCGGGGTCAGCGGGTGGCGGTGCTGGGCGGCGGCGCCTCCGGGTTCGACAACGCGGCCACCGCGCTGGACCACGGCGCCGTCCGGGCGCATGTGTTCGTGCGACGGGCGACGGTCCCGGCCTCCAACCCGCTGCGGTGGATGGAGTTCCCGGGCATGCAGGAGCGCTTCTACGACCTGGACGACCAGCGCAAGTGGGACTTCGGCGTGATGTCCGGAGGTCTTCCGCAGCCGCCCACGCAGCACGCGGTGTGGCGGTGCTTCACTCACTCCGGCTTCGCCTTGCACACCGGCTGTGGGTGGAACGCAGTCTCGATGGTCCACACCGGCACCGGTGGGCAGGAGATCGCGATCGACACCACCAGGGGGCGGTTCCACGCTGACGTCGTGCTGTCCGCGACCGGATACCAGGTGGACCTGCAGATGCGTCCGGAGCTCACCGAGTTCGTCGACGACATCGCGTTGTGGTCCGACCGCCACCCTCCCGCGGTCGATCACCCGGCCGGACGGAGTCCCTACCTGGGTCCGGGGTTCGAGTTCACCGAACGCGATCCGGGCACCGCCCCGTGGCTCACCCGCCTGCACCATTTCTCGACCGGAGCGCGGGCCTCCATGGGCGTCACCGGGAACCAGCTCTCCGGGATCTACGGCGGGATCGGGCGGATCGCCTCGGCGATCACCACTGCGATCACCCGCGAGAACTGGGACAGGCTCGCCGGTGACTTCGCGTCGTTCGAGCACATCGAGGTCCGATCCATCGGTCCCCACGACGCCTCCGACGGGTGGTATCCGACGAGCTCGCGCTTCTGACGTCGAGAGTCGCGCGCAGCCCATCAGAACGGGGGCTCCTCGTCCGACAGGGGAGTCGACGGCGTGGGCGGAGACACCGGACCGGTCTGTGGTGCCTGTCGCCAGAGTCGAGCCTGCGCACGGAGGTTGCGTCTCTCGACATCGCGACGGTGGCGCAGGTGGGGTCGCCGCCGCGACTCGGCCGATCCGAAGCCGGTCTCACCCGCTTCGGCTGCCTCCCGCTGTAGTCGGCTCGCCTCAGGGTGTCGTGGTGCGGCGTGGCCGGCGAAAGGCCCCGTGGGGAAGGTCGTGATGCGGGTTGCGGGGTCCCTGTCCGGGTGGTGGGGGCCGTGTATCCACACGTATGAACCGTCGGTCTCCCGGTAGTAGGCCCACACCCCGTCGGTCTTGAGTCTGTGGTGGAAGCGGCAGAGGGTGCCGAGGTCGTCGCACGTCGTGTGTCCGCCCTGGTCGGGGTGGTCATGGTCGAAGGGGACGATGTGGTCGAGGTCGGATTTCTCGGCGGAGGTCTGGCAGCCGGGGAAAACGCACGTACCGTCGCGCCCCCGACAGAAGCGGGCCAGGGCCTCGGACGGGGTGTGGCGCCGCGCAGCGGCGGTGTCCGGATCCGCGAGTTCGGAGAGTGCGTTGACCCGCCGCCTGGCGTCGCGCTGCAGTTCCTCGGCGGTGTGCCGGGTGATCGGCCCGTACCCGGCGAGGGTGATGCCGCGATTGTCCGGGGTGCCATCGTCGTATGCGTGGATGATGACCCGGCGAGCCGCAGACCGGGCTTCCGGGTCGGCGGGGTGTTCTCCTTGCGGGTCGGGCAGGCAGGCCCAGCCGCGGCTGAGCGCGAGCAATCCGGCGGCGCGGAGCTGGCCGAGGGGGCGCGGATCGTCGGCCGAGGCGGTGCGGGCGAGGGCCTCGATACGGTCCGCGATCTCCAGCGCGTCCTCGGCGGTGAGTGTGGCCGAGATGATCGCACGGTCGTCCCGGAGGGGCACCAGCTCCACGTCCTGGTCACGTCGCGCCTGCCGGGCGCGGGCATCGGCACCGAGTGGATCGCAGGCCGCGACGGTCTTGATGAGCATCTTGCGCAATGGGCCGAGCCTCGGCGGGTGGGTCCGGCGCCTGGTGGGAGCCAACCCGTCGCTGATCCGCCGATCGAGTTCGGGCATGAGGTGATCGGCCACAAGGGCTGTCTCCTCGGCGATGGTGTGCGCGGCGAGGATTCCTATCCACCCCGTCGCCAGTAGCGCCGCCGTTCGGGGGAGCCGTTCGGTCAGTTCGACCGCGGTGGTCACCAGACGGGATGCGCCGTGGCGTGAGAGCGCCATAGAGGCGCCGATCATCGTGGCGGCGGCGTCCCACGGATCACGATGGCGGTCGTGCTCGGTGGCGAAACGATCGGTGGCGGAACGGACACAGTCGTAGGCGTAGGCGAGCGTCCGACCCTCGGCCGCGCAGATCGTCCTCTGGGCGAGGTAGCCGCGTTGTTGGCCCGGGTCCCACCGGGCGAACGCCTCGGGGACCAGCACGGGGAGTGCGGGCCCCATCCACGTGGTGAATCCGGGAGGCGGGATGAGCGCCTCGGGAGGCTCGACGTCGTCGGAAGCAGGGGGAGGTGTCGCGATCATGGTTCGATAGTATGTTCGAGATCTGACACGGTGTGGAGGCGTGGATTCCGTGGGCCTGACCTGCGATGCCCTGCACGCGGCGTGCAGGGCATCGCAGGTCAGCGGGGTGTGGGGCGACGGTCCGACGGGGTTCGGCGGAGTGCCGGCGGGAGAGTGTCCGTGGAAAAGAAGGGACTCCGGGCGGCGCGGGATGGCACGGGATGATTCGGTGCGGGTGCGGGTGCGGGTGCGGGTGCGGGTGCGGGTGCGGATCCGGTGGTCCCGACCTGGGGTGCCCTGCTCGGCCCCTGCAGGGCAACGCAGGTCGGAACCGTGTGGGGCGGTGACTCAGCCCGGTCGTGCCACGATCAGGCAGGCCTGCCCGCCCTCGGGCACGTACCAGCGGTGGGGGAGGGTGCCGTCGTACCTCGCGACATCCCCCGCCTCCAGTCGGCTGAGAGACTCGCCCACCTCGAGCAGGACCGTGCCCCTGGTGACGTACACCCATTCGCGGCCCGGGTGTTCGAAGAATCGGCCCGGCACGTGATTGGTTTCCACGAACTCGAGGAACTGCGTGTCGTTGGGCCCGCCCGGAAGTAGTCGGGTGTGCCCTCCGACGGTGCCCTCCGCGCGGGTGAGGACGGCGCCCTCGGAGGCGCGACGAATGTCCACGCATCCGCCCGTCGCCGGTGGCGAGTCGCCTGCCGTCGACGGGTCGCCCGCCGGCGCGTCGGGGCCTCCGGGCGTCGGGGCGACGGCGTCGACCGCTTCGAGTAGGTGCGCCTGTGTGGTGCCCAATGCGTGGGCGAGCCCCTCGAGCGTCGACATGCTCGGGGCCGCCTTGCCACGCTCGATCTGGCTGAGGAACGGTTGCGAGATGCCGGCCTGGCCGGCCACCGCCACGAGGGTAAGGCCGAGTTGCTGACGGTGGTGCCGGATGCGTGCACCCAGGCGCGCGAGTCCGTCGCCACGTAACCCCGACACCGGTGTCTCCCATCGTCAGTGAGCGGTTACAGATCAGATCCGGCGGGGTAATCCGGGCGAAACACCGACCCGTGACACTGATCTGTATTGACGAGGTCAATATCCCGCGTCCTGGTCGAAAGCGCAAGGCACCACACCGACCCGGCCGGGGACGGTCCGGCAGAGCAGGAGAACCCAGTCAGTGGACACACTCACCCGCCAGCGTGGAGAAGGGTCCCCGGAGCCAGGCGCTGCCGCCCCGAGGCTGGACGGCGCAACCGCCAGGTCCGGCATCACCGCCCCGGAGCCGGACGGCACCGCCGGGAGGCAGGTCGACCGCATCGCCGGGGTGGGGCTGCTCGACGGCCGGGTGGTCGACGTGGACATCGCGGGCGGAGTGGTCGTGGCGGTCACCGACGCGGGAGTCGACACCACCGGGGGGTCGGGGCCTGTGGGGCCGGCGGTGATCGACGGTCGCGGCTACATGGCCCTCACGGCGCCCGCCGAACCGCACGCCCACCTGGACAAGGCCCTGAGCTGGGGTGCGACGCGCCCACCGGGCTGCGATCTGGGCGCCGCGATCGACGCGTGGCGGGCCTTTGCGGTCACCGTGGACGAGGACGAGATCCACGGACGGGCGCTGGCGGCGGCGCGGAGACTGGTGGCCAGCGGCACCACGGCGGTGCGCACCCATGTGGATCTGCACAGCGAGGGTGACCCGCTCCGCGGAGTCCGGGCCATGGTCCGGGTGCGCGACGAGCTCGCGGACGTGCTGGACCTGCAGATCGCGGTGATGGTCCGCGATGAGGACCCCGCCGAGCGGGCCCGCGACGCGATCGCGGCCGGGGCCGACCTCATCGGTGGCGCCCCGCACATCGCCCCCGACACCGCCGCGGAGACACACAGGTTGATCGACCTGGCCGAAGAGCTCGGGGTGGGCGTGGACCTGCACGTCGACGAGTTCCTCGACGGCGACCACGGCATGCTCACGGCCTTCACCGACCGGGTGGCCTCGTGGGAACCGGGCCGAATCCGGACGGCCGGTCACTGCTGCCGGATCGGCACGATGGACGCGTCCGGTCAGTCGGCCGCTGCCACCGCGCTGAGCGGCGCGGGTGTGGGAGTGGTGACACTGCCCGTCACCAACCTCTACCTCCAGGGGCGGGCGGAATGCACGTCCACGCCGCGCGGGCTGCCCCCCGTGCGGGCACTGCTGGACGGCGGCGTCACCGTGGGCGCGGGTGCGGACAACGTGCGCGACCCGTTCAACCCGGTCGGCCGCTCCGACGCGATCGAGACGGCGATGCTGCTGGTCATCGCTGCCCACCTCGACATGGACACCGCATGGCACCTGGTCACCGACGGCGCCCGCGACGTCATGGGATTGCCGCCCGCCGGTCCCGCTCCCGGCCGCCGCGCAGATCTGCTGCTCGTGCGCGCGAGCGGGCTCGACGACGTGATCGCCGACGCGCCCGTGGACCGGATCGTGCTTCGCGCGGGCCGCATGGTGTCCGCGAGGGCGTCCGTCCTCGTCGACCCCTTCCTCACACAGACCTCGACCCTCACACAGGCCTCGACCCACCCGCCCGATCTCCAGGAGGCACCATGACGACCCCAGCCCGCCCCGTCCTCCGGCCGGGTACCGAGATACTCGGTTTCTCCGACGTCGGGGTCACCTACCCCAACGGCACCCGCGCGCTCGAGGGCGTGGATCTCCGCGTGGGGGCCGGAGAGTTCGTCAGCGTGGTGGGACCCTCCGGGTGCGGCAAGTCCACACTGCTCGGGCTGGCCTCCGGCCTGGCGACCCATACCGACGGCTACATGCAGACCGGCACCGACCGGGTGGGGTACGTCTTCCAGGACGCCACGCTGCTGCCGTGGCGCACCGTCGCCCAGAACGTCGAGATGCTCGCCGAGCTCGACGGGATCGGCAAGGCCGAGCGGCGGCAGCGGGCGCAGGAGGCGATCGACCTCGTGGGGCTGACCGGCTTCGAGCACTCCCTGCCGCGAGAACTGTCCGGCGGGATGAAGATGCGGGTGTCGCTGGCCCGGTCGCTGACGCTGGAGCCCGAGCTGTTCCTGTTCGACGAGCCGTTCGGGGCCCTCGACGAGATCACGCGGCAGCGACTCGGTGACGAGCTCCTGGAGCTGTTCGCGGCCAAACGGTTCGCCGGACTGTTCATCACCCACTCGGTCGCCGAGGCCGTGTACCTGTCCACCCGGGTCGTCGTCATGTCCGGGCGTCCCGGCCGCATCGTCCACACCATCGACGTCCCCTTCGACGTCCCCCGCGACCCCGAGGTCCGGTACTCGGCCGACTACATCAACCTCGTCGGCGAGGTTTCCCGGGCTCTGGAGGAGGCACACTGATGAACACCACCACCACCACCACCACCGCTGCCGGCAGCACCTCGGCCGGCAGCACCTCGGCCGAGCCCGACGCGGACCCCGGGTCCGACACCCCGGCCCCGGGCGGGGCGACCACGGTAACCGCGCCCACCTCGGCGGAGACCGGGCGGCGGCGCCGGATCTCCGCGGACGGGGCGCTCGTGCGGATCGGCGGCCCGCTGGTCGTCCTGGCCGCCTGCCTGGCCCTCTGGTACTTCGTCAGCTACGTCGTGCTCGAACCCGCCCGCCGTTTCCTGCTGCCCCCGCCGCACGTCGTGATCACCGACGGGTTCCTCGGGCCCAATTTTCCGGCCATGCTCGAGGCGTTGGGTCGCACGACGGTCGTCGCCCTGACCGGCCTGGCGATCGCGTTCGTGATCGGGGTGGTGTGGGCGATCCTGATGAGTCAGGAGACGTGGGCGGAGCGCTCGCTGTTCCCGTACGCCGTGGTGCTGCAGTGCATCCCGATCCTCGCGCTGGTGCCGCTGATCGGCTTCTGGTTCGGTTTCGGGTTCACCGCGCGGGTGTTCGTCTGCGTGCTGATCGCATTGTTCCCGATCGTGTCGAACACCCTGTTCGGCCTCAAGTCCGTGGACCCGGGTCTGCGGAGGCTCTTCCGGCTTCACCACGCCGGCCGACTGACCGTGCTTCGCAAACTCGAGGCACCGGCGGCGCTGCCCGCGCTGTTCGAGGGCCTGCGGGTGGCCGCAGGGCTCTCCGTGGTCGGGGCGATCGTCGGCGACTTCTTCTTCAAGCAGGGGGACCCGGGGATCGGCATCCTCATCGACACCTATCGGGCGCGGCTGCAGTCGCCGGAACTGTTCGCCTCCATCCTGCTCGCCTCGCTGCTCGGTGTGGCCGTGTTCCTGGCCTTCGGGTTACTCTCCCGCAAGGTGGTGGGGCGGTGGTACAACGCCGACGACCAGCGGTGATGGCGAGAGTCTCGCCCCGGCCGTAACCCACATCTGCCCGACCGGCAACACAACCGAAACGTAGCACCGCTTCACTATAGATATTGATCACGTCAATACGGGAGGCCTGATCCGGCCCCCGGGAGGAGACCCAGATGCGCCGCACCCACACCACCAGGACCGTGCTCTCCGTGGCCGCCCTGTGCACCCTCGGAGCCGCCACACTGACCGCCTGTGGTGGTTCCGATTCCGAGTCCGCCGAGGCGGCGTCCGGATACAGCGGTGAGATCGGGGCCGTCGACCTCAGCGAGAGCTGCCCCGCCACCGTGGTCGTCCAGACCGACTGGAACCCGGAGGCCGAGCACGGACACCTCTACGAGCTGCTGGGCCCGGAACCCACTATCGACGCGGGCGCCAAGGCCGTCTCGGGCCCGCTGTTCGCCTCGGGGGAGTACACCGGGGTGGACGTGGAGATCCGCACCGGTGGCCCGGCAATCGGTTTCCAGCAGGTCACCGCGCAGATGTACCAGGACACCGACATCATGCTCGGCTACGTGGACTCCGACCAGGCCGTGCAGAACTCGCTCAACAATCCGACGATCGGGGTGTTCGCGCCGCTGGACATCAACCCGCAGATGATCATGTGGGACCCGGAGACCTACCCCGACGTGGCGCGGATCGCCGACCTCAAGGACGAGGGGACCCGAGTCCTGTACTTCGAGGGCAACGCGTACATGGACTACCTCACCGGTGAGGGCATCCTGGACCCCGAGCAGGTCGACGGCAGCTACGACGGGTCGCCGTCCAACTTCGTGGCGGCCGGCGGGTCGGTCGCGCAACAGGGTTACGCCAGCGCCGAGCCGTTCATCTACGAGAACGAGGTCGCCGAGTGGGGTAAGCCCGTGGCCTACGAGCTGCTCCACGACACCGGGTACCCGATCTACAAGTCCATGATGGCGGTGCGCTCGGCCGAGCTCGAGGACAACTCCGCGTGCCTGGAGATGCTCGTTCCGGTCCTGCAGCAGGCCGAGGTCGAGTACTTCGCGGACCCGGATCGCACCAACGCGGTGATCGTCGACGCCGTCGAGCAGTTCAACACCGGCTGGGTCTACAGCTCCGAGCTGGCCGACTTCGCCGTCGAGGCCATGCTCGACCGGGAGATCGTCGGCAACGGTCCCGACTCGACGGTCGGCAACTTCGACGAGGAACGACTGGCCGACATCGTCGGGATGGTCACGGGCATCTACGAGGCCGCCGACGTCGCGATCGCCGAGGACGTTGCACCGGAGACCATCGCGACCAACCGGTTCATCGACCCGGCCATCGGGATGAACTGATCCCCCCAGTGACCACCCGATTCAGGAAGGCACCCCAGTGAGCGAGACCCAGACGGCGTCGCCGACGGCTCCCACGGCCCCGGACGTGGCCGGACTCGTCGAGGATCTGAGTGACCTGCTCGGCCCGGAGCTCGTCCTCACCGACGACCGCAGCCTCGACAAGGCCTCACAGGACGGCTCGTATCTCAGCCCGATCCTGCGTGCGCAGTGGCCGATCGGCCGCCCCGAGGTGGTGGTTCGGCCCACGAGTGTCGAGCAGGTCCCGCCGATCGTCCGCGCGGCGGTCCGCCGCGGGGTCCCCATCACCTCACGGGGAAAGGGCACCGGCAACTACGGGCAGGTGGTGCCGCTGCACGGTGGTCTCGTGCTGGACCTGACCGCCCTGAGGGGCATCGACGACGTGGACCCGGAGGCCGGGACGGTCACCGCCGAGGCAGGCGTCCGCATGATGAGCCTGGAGAAGCGGCTCGCACGCGACGACTCCCAGCTGTGGATGTATCCCTCGACCGTGCAGTCCACGCTGGGGGGCTTCCTGGCCGGGGGGTCCGCAGGGACCGGAACGATCGTGCACGGCCGCAACCACGAGGGGTTCGTCGAGGCGCTCGACGTGGTCTACGCCCACCCCGACGCCGAGATCGTGCACCTGACCGGGGAGGACGCCCAGCCGTTCGTGCACACCTACGGGGTCGCGGGGATCATCGTCCGCGCCACCGTGAGGATCGAACCCCTGCAGGACTGGCGCTGCCTCTACGCCAGCTTCGACGATCACCACGACGCCTTCTCCGTGGTCCCGCGCATCCACCGTCTCGACCCTGCGCCGCGGCTCTGCTCGGCCGATGGCGCCCACGTGGCCGGGTGCCTACCGCCCGACGAGGCCATCCCGCCCGGCCGCGCGAGTCTGCGCGCGATCGTCGAGGCCTCCGTCGTGGACGAGGTGAGCGCCCTGGTCACCGGTGCCGGGGGAGTGGTGGAAGCGGTGCGCAAGGGGGTCAACGAGTCCATCAAGGTCTCGACCCTGTCCTACAATCACCCCACCCACTGGTTGCAGAAAGCGGAGCCGGACACGTGGTTCCACATGGAATGCCAGGGTGACGCGCTGGTGGAGCGGTTGGACGAGGTCGAGGCCGTCTATCCGGGCGGAACCCTGCACCTCGAGGCCGGCCACGGCCGAATGTTCGGCATGCTCAACGGTCACTACACCGACCCGGAGGCCGCCTACGCGGGAGTGCCCGTCCTGGAGGAGCTGGGCGTGAGGGTGCACTCCCCGCACCAGTACCGGGTGGACCACGGAACCGAGGAGGTGCGGGCGTTGGCGGCCCGGACCGACCCCCACGGCCTGCTCAATCCCGGGCGGTGGGAGGAATGATCGGGCCCGCCCGGCGCTATGCGGACCTGAGCACCGTCGAGGCCGCGCGGGTGGGCCGGGGCGATCCCGTCGCCGTCATCCCCGCCGGTGCGATCGAACCCCACGGCCCCCACCTTCCCCTGGCCACCGACCTGATCGTGGCCGAGGAGGTGGCCGCCCGCGCGGTGGCGGGCGTCGAAGCAGGGGTCGACGCCTGGCTCATGCCCGCCCTCGGGTACACCAAGAGCGACGAGCACTCCTCGTTCCCCGGGGCGATGTGGATCACCGCGGACACCCTGCTGTCCCAGGTCCGTGAGCTCGGATCCGCACTGAGCGCCAGCGGGTTCGGCCGCGTGCTCTTTGTCAACTGCCACGGCGGCAACTCCGCCCTGCTGGAGGTGGCGCTGCGGGAACTGCGCCGGCGCAGCGGCCTGCGGACCTTCCTGTACGCCGGTCGGGCCAACCCCGGCCCCACCGAACTCGGCATGGGGATCCACGCCGGGTGGGCCGAGACGTCGATGATGCTCCACCTGCGCACGGACCTCGTCGACATGTCCGTGGCCGAGGCCAGGATCCCCACCGGAGTGGCCGGGTGTCAGCACATCGGGTTCACCGGCCCCGTGAAGTTCGGCTGGCTGGCCGATGACCTGTCCGACACCGGGGTGATCGGCGACCCCACCGGCGCCGACCCCGACACCGGTGCACGACTGGTGGCCGATCACGTGGCCACCGTCGTCGGCGCGCTCGCGGAGATCGCGGTCTTCGACCCGGCGCGCGGAGTCCGGGGCGCCGACCTCTCCGCCGTCGCCGCAGGGGGAGGTGCGCGATGACGGCCGCCGAACTGCCCG